>NZ_JBHVZR010000005.1:156316-272312 GCF_042879835.1 Pseudarthrobacter sp. NPDC058329 | reverse complement strand
CTTTGCTGCTGCAGTCGCGGGGGTGCCGGGTGGCAATGGGCGGAGGAGAGGTGATCGTGCATCGGATGCAATAATCACTGTTCAGCTTTACATAATCATTATTATCGGCGTTCAAAGTACGGGAGTGGAAGTGGATGCGAGAACTCCCGTCCCATGACGAAACCGGCGTTTTCGTCCCCATTAGCCAGCCTCTGAATATGTGGACGATCCCGGGGGCCAGCTCGGCCGGCCGGTGATGGCATCGACCTTGAAACCCTCGGACCCCAAAGCCTGCGCGTCAAAAAGACACAAGTGAGCGGTCCAATGGCAAAACTTGCCGTGGACCGCTCACTCTTGCCGTTCGGACAACTAGTACCTAAAGATCAGAAGGCAGGGTTGTTGTTGGGGGCCTCGTAGGCGACTTCTTTGGCGCTCAAGCCGTAGGGCTTGGCGGCGTCGTAGCCGAACAGGGTCGTGGTCTGGGGAAGGCGCCGTGATTCGACAGGACCGAAAGCCACATCACCCTGGAGGCCTTGGTAGCTGACGGAATCGAGCTGGTTGACCGCGTTGCGCAGGCCATCTCCGCTGAGATCGCCAAGCTCGATCGCCTTCTTCAATATCGCGTGCGCAGTGATTCCCTGGATGTAGCCATACACCATCTGCATGGTCGCCGGTTTGCCCTTGAGCTGCGAGGTGAGGTTCTTGATGCCTTCGACAGAAGTGTCGTCGAGGTTGGCTCCCGGGCCGGTCAACAGGAAGTTCTTGCTGAGATAGTCCGCGATTGGTGACGTACGGAAGGAGTCTGCTATCGCATAGAATTCCGCGATCCAGGTCGCTTTAAAATCCAGCTGGGTGGCAGCGGCGACCAGATTCGGGGTGAGGTTCGCGGCACCACCAAACACAACGACCTCACAGCCATCGTTCTTCAGGGACTGGACCTGTGCCGTAAAGGAAGCATCAAGTGGTGCGAAATGAGCTGTCGCCCCCGGCTTGAAGCCGAACTTTTCGCCTGCGTAGTTAAGGGCCTCCACCCTAGCCTTCCCTGACTGCTCGTCTTGAACCATCGCGCAGAATCGGGTGTCTTTGCTGGCTTCACCTTTTTCGATCAAGTGAGAGATGGCATTGAAGACGTTCGTTTGATAGGAGGTGAAGTTGGCAGCGAGCCCAGGCTCCTTGACGAACTTCGCGCTCTGGCCGCTTGGAATAGCGAGAGATTCTGACTGATTAAGAATCGGCAGAAGGGCGTCCGTTGAAGCGTCCCCCAGAATACCGGACAGCATGACAGACTTGTCCTTTATTCCCTGGTAAGCCTGGACCGCGAGCTGGGGGTTGTACTGGTTGTCTGCCGGGACCAATTTGACGGTGTAACCCTCGATACCGCCGGCAGCATTGACTGCCGACCAGTAGGCTTCCTGACCGACGATCTGCTCTGAGGCCGTAGCGCTGATTGGACCGGACAACGCGGTGATCACACCAAGCGAAATTGTCTTGGCTGCGGGGTCAAATCCCGGCACTGCCTTCAAAGTACCCGGCGTGGCCGTTCCAGACGGTGATGATGATTGGACAGCGCAGGCCGGCAGTGCGGTCATGATGGCACCGATTGTGAGACCCGCGGCCAAGAGCCGACGTAAGTCAGTTTTCTTCATTGAACTGCCCTTCGTTTTTGTTATGCAAAAGTAGAATCGACAAAATTGAGTTAGTTCTTTCGACGGCGAAAAAATCCTATGAGTCCGTCTCTGCGGTTCAAAAGGAAGACCACGATCAGGACCCCATAGATAATCAGGCTAAGGTCCGCGCTAGACAGCCCTGTGGTGTCTCCCGCGCCGGCCATGAACGGGAGATAGCTTGCCAAGTACTCGGTTATGACAGGGATAAAACCCACGAATAGCGCTCCCAGAACTGGACCCCAGATACTCGCCAACCCGCCGATTACGATGATGGCGAGATACTGGATTGAGAGTTCCAAGCTAAAGTTTTCAGGGCGGATGTACTGCAGGTTGACCGCCAGAAGGCCTCCGGCCATGCCTGCGATTAGCGCTGAGGTCACGAAGGCGTTGGTGAGGGTGCGGAACATGTTGACGCCCAGGACTTCTGCCGCGAGGTCGTGATCTCGTACCGCCTGCATGGCACGGCCGGAGCGACTGCGTACAACGTTGGCCACGAGCAGCAACACGACACCGAGCAGCGAGTAGAACAATAAGAAGAGGCCTTGTTCCCGCGTGAACGCGAGCGGGCCGAGTTCAAGCTTGGCGAAGTCGATCGGTCCTATCGCCACTGAGGCTGTGACGACAGTACCGTTGAACCCGCCTGTGATATGTGGAATGTTTCGGGCAACATAGAGGCCAATGAAGACTAGGGCCAGCGTGACGATGGCGAAGTATGGTCCTTTGAGCCGGAGAGCAAAGGGGGCGATCATTGCACCGACCAGGCCAGCAAGAATCGCAGATATAGGCAGCCAGAGCAGGAACGGCAGGCCCAACGTCCCACCGAAATATTGGGCGGAGAAGGCTCCGACGCCCACGAAGAATGCATGGCCGAGGGAAATCTGGCCTGCATACCCAGTGAGGAGATTCAGGCCCGTCGCGGCGATGGCAGCGATGGCGGCCGTGTTAAATATGGTCAGCAAGTAGGCGTCAGCTGTGTTCGTCGGAATGACGATGATTGTGACCACAAACAATGCGAGCCAAATCTTCTTAGCTGGAGTCCCAAACAGCTTCGGAGGGCCCTGCTGAGAGCCGACATGATTATCGGGTTTAGTCATGGTTGTCATGCTCGCCTCACTCGCTTGGATCCAAATAGCCCGGTCGGCCGCACCAGCATGATAATGACGAGCACGAGGTAGGGCACTACGTCGGCGAATCCGGACCCAAGCCGGTCACCGATCATAGTCACTGAGAACTGTTGAACAATTCCGATTATGAGCCCGCCGATGACTGCGCCAAGCGGCGAGTCCAGACCTCCCAAGATAATGACGGGGAGGGCCAGTAGCGCGTAATGCTCGAGTCCTGGGCGGACGCCGCCGCCGACCGTGGTGGCCAGCATCGTTCCGGCGAAGGCGCCAAGTGCTCCCGCCAATGCCCAGGAAAGTCCGAACACGAAACGCGTGCTAACGCCTTGAGCGAGGGCCGCTTCACTGTCCATGGCAGTCGCTCGCAGGAGGAGTCCGAACTTTGAATAACGAAAGAAGAGGAAGAATGCCAAGACCAGGATTCCGGTCGCAATAATGAGATAGAGGTCCCTCTGGGTGATCGCAACTGGGCCTAGACGGAGGACATCAAGCCCCCAAGGGTCGTGCAGGTTTAGCTGGAACGGACCCCAGATGGCGGTAATGATCGGCGGAGCGATGATCGCGAGCCCGAAGGTAACGAGCAACGAGGTGAATAGGTCTGTTGAGATGCGGTGAACAACGAAGGCCTCGATCAGGATGGACAGCGCGGCGCAGACGATCATGGAAAGTATCAGTGCCAGGAAGAACGGCACACCTGCCGTAGTAAAGGAATAAGTTACATAGGCGCCAAGTAGAACGAAAACGCCCTGCGCGAGGTTCAGCACACCTGAGGCGCGGATGATTACGACGAAGCCGAGCGCTATGACTGCGTACAAGCACCCCAGGGCGGTGCCGGATGTGAGGGTCTGCAAAATGTCGTTCATCGTGTGGTGGCCTCACTGTCAGGGACGAGACTGGCCATCGAGGTATCCTCGGGTTTGTTTTCCACGGGATCACCGAGGTAGGCGCTGACGACGCGCGGGTCGGCAATGGCGATCGAAGGATCCTCACAGCAGATCACTTCACCGAAATCGAGCACCAGTGCTCGGTCGGCGAGGCGGGTGACGAGCGCCATGTCATGCTCGATCATTAGTACGGACAAGCTCAATTCCTTCTTCGCTGTGACGATCCATGATGAAAGTTCATCGGTCTCTTCGTCGTTCATTCCCGCAGCGGGCTCGTCCAACAGGATGAGCTTGGGGCGCATAGCCAGCGCACGGCCGAACTCGATGCGTTTCTTGATCCCGTAAGGCAGATCGCCGACCGGTTTGTTCAGATACCTGCCGAGATCCAGAAGCTCGATGAGAGGTTCACAGACCGCGCGGGCTTCCCTCTCTTCATTTCGTGCTCGTCCGAACCAGACGGAGCCCGACGCGACTCCGGATTTTAGGAGGTGGTGGCGCCCCAGGACGATGTTGTCGAGCACGTCCATGTGCTCAAAAAGAGCCAGATTCTGAAATGTACGGGCGATACCCAGTCCGGCAAGGGCCGATGGTCTGCGGTTCAGGAGCTTCTGTCCAGCGAAGGAGACTTCACCGGACGTCGCTTTGTAGAGTCGGCTGAGAATGTTCAGCAGGGAGGTTTTTCCCGCACCATTCGGACCGATGACAGCAAAGAACTCATTTTCCCTCATAGCGAAAGACACGTTTTTTAGAATTTGCAGACCGCCGATGGTCAGATGGAGGTTTTTCACATCCAGGATGAGATCCGCGTTGCCAGTCACAATGTGGCCTCCTGTTCGTGGTCGACGCCAAGTAGGCGGTTGCTGAGTTTCGGGTCTGCTTGGAGTTCCATCGCAGTACCTTCCTGGGCAATTCGTCCACCGCTCAGGATGTAGCCCCGGTCGGAAACGGACAGAGCCATGTTCGCGTTCTGTTCAATGAGAAGGACGCTGGCTCCTGTCGAACGGATAGCCTGCACCGTTTCGCCGATGATGCGGACGAACTTCGGCGAGAGGCCGAGCGTTGGCTCGTCGAGGATAAGTAGTTTGGGTGATTGCATTAAGGCTCGACCGACCGCGAGCATTTGCTGCTCGCCGCCGGAGAGATATCCGGCAACCTGACCGCGGCGCTCGGCGAGCCGCGGAAAAAGTTCAAAAACCCACTCCTGTTGGCGGCTGAGCTCAGGGGATTTCCGACGCGTTGCCGCACCTGTGTCGAGGTTCTCCTGAACGGTGAGTTCGGCGAAAATGCGCCGGCCCTCCATGGACTGACTCACACCTGCCTTGATGATTTGGCGTGGGGACTGACCCGTGATCTCTGCGCCGAAGGCCGAAATTCGGCCTTCGACGATCGCACCGCCGCTCTGAGAGATCAGTCCTGTCACCGAGCGAGCCAATGTCGTCTTTCCCGCACCGTTCAGTCCCATTAACGTGACGACTTCGGCTTGGTGGACAACCAGGGAGACGGTGTTAAGAGCCAAGTTTGTTCGTCCGTAGCGCACCGTGAGGTCCGTGATCTCCAAAGCTGGTGCCTCTGTGGGGACGAGCGAGTTGTTTTTCATATTGCTGGTCCTCCTCGACCGTGCAATAGAGCGCATCGCGCTCTATGTAGACACTATTGTTACCAATCCATTGGACAATAACAAGAGATTTTGGGGATTGGTTTGTAACTCTGCATGTGTTGCCGCCGGGAGACCTACCGGCCGGTATCGTCCAACGGGAACAAGAGCCTACTTTCAGGCTGAAAGCCGTCGGCGTCTTGATGGAGGTTGCACAAGGTGCCTAATGCGTCTGCCCCGGCGCTTGATCAGCTGGCAGTGTTGGCCGGTGCGGTTACAGGGGGTCAATCTGGCTCGTGGATTTTGGTTGGCGCCCCGGCCCTGGTGCCCCGGCGAATGCCTGGGCGATATCGAGCCACTCGTCGGCTTCGGCGCCCTTCGCGAACAATTCACAGTCATCGCGATGTCGTCTGCGCGTTACTAAAAGCGAGAAGTCCCATGCACTACCGGTTACACGCTGCGGCGACGATTCTGGCCCCCACTGCCACGTCGTACCGTCGGGCGCAATTAAAGATACGTGAACCGGATCGGAAGGCGGGTTTAGCCCATGGACCGTGTAGGAGTACTTACGCGCGACAACCCCTAGATGCGCTACATGACGTATACGAGAGGTGCGCGCTCGGCTGATACCGAGTGAGTCAGCTATGTCTTGTCCGTGAGCCCAAACCTCCATCACACGGGACGAGGCTGCCGTCATCGCTGACATGGAAGGTCCGAACCATGGGATACGGGATCGACCTTCGAGATCCGCTAAGGCTTTATCAAGCTGGGTTCTGGATCGCGTCCATCCCGTCAGGACTTCTCGGCTGTACTCGTCGGTCCCGATTTTGAACACATCGACGGCCGGTTCGGTGCTGTAGTCGGCAGCCTGCATCCTGAACGTGGCGGGATCGCGGATTGCCTCCAGCATGTGCGTTTCCGTCTCCATCAGATGAGAAATTTGATGACTAATCGTCCATCCCGGAGACGGGGTAAGGGTGCCCCAGGCCGATCCGGGGAGTGGTTCCAAAAGGCGCTGCAAATCAAGAGCTTCAGCCACAAGATCGGCACAGACAGCATCAAAATCGGATTCGCTAGCCACGATTCGTTCCGTCAGCTTCCGCTACGAGTTGGCGTTTGAGGATCTTTCCGCTCCCGCTTTGGGGCATGGACGCGACGAATTCAAAGGTCTGCGGAACCTTATACCTAGCGAGGCGATTCTGGCACCAGGACCGGAGTTCGTCAGCTGTACATTCGACCTGGGCGGCTCGAACTATGAAAGCCTTACCGACCTCACCCCATCGCTCGTCAGGCGTTCCCACAACGGCCGCCAGTGCCACGGCCGGGTGCTGGTAAAGCACGTTTTCGATCTCAGCGGGATAGACATTTTCCGCGCCCGAAATGAACATGTCCTTCCATCGGTCTACAAGGTGGAAACATCCATGTTCGTCGCGGAAGGCTGCATCGCCGGACCGGTACCAGCCCTCTTCGTTAATCTGCTCGGCCGTAGCTTCCGGCTTTTCCCAGTAACCCAAGGTGAGCATGGGCCCCCTGATCCACAGTTCGCCGACTACACCGTCTGGCGCCGGGGAACCATCTTGGTGAACGATGCGGCATTGGGTATGGATTGACGGGATGCCGGTCGCCCCCTCTGCCTCGCACCGCCCGGCCGGCGGCCGGGCAATGACAGTTGACCCGGCTTCCGTAGCACCATATGCAGTAATGATGGTCCAGCCCTTTTCCTCCCACTTGGCCACCAGAGCGGAAGGGATGGGGGAACCTCCAACGGTGGTAATGACGGGCCGAAAATTAGCCGTGTCAAAGATCGTTGTGGAGGACATCATCTGCAGGACCGCACTTGGCGCCGCGAAATGTGTGATCCCAGCTTCTGGCTGGAGGAGTAGGTCGAGCGTAGCGTCAGCGTTAAAGGAACGCATCAAGAAGACCGTGCCTCCTCGCTGAAGTGTTGGGTTCGCGTAGGCGTTCATTCCGGCCACGTGGAACGGCGGAAGGATGCTCAGGGAGTTCGTATTCTCATTGATGCTTCCGGCGTATGCAGAATTTTCGATGTCCGCGGTGACCGACCCTAACGAATGAACAACGCCCTTCGGCACACCTGTCGTGCCAGAAGTGTAGATAATAACCCAAGGTGTTGCGGGATCAGCGGCTGCCGGTGAATGCTCAGGCGCCTCTCTGATGAAGTCCTCGTAGTCATTTTCAGGGTCGCCCCAATGGCGCGAACGGATATCTGGCATTCCCTCGAGGATGTGCTCAGCAAGCGGGCGCAGGTCCGAGCTAAAGAAGAGGAAGGAGGGCCTGAAGTCCTCGCAGATTGCCATGATTTCAACGGGGTTTAGTCGCCAATTAAGCGGCACGACCACAGCGCCGAGCATGGCGCACGCGTAGATCACCTCGAAGGAGTGCGGGCTGTTGTGGGACACGACCGCTATCCTGTCCCCTTTGGTAATTCCTTGGTTAGCAAGCGCTGACGCCGTTTGCAGTACTCTTCGCCGCAACGCGGCATACGAAATGACGGTGCCCGCTTCGACATCAATCAGTGCTGGCTTGTCGGGGTTGCGGGCGGCTTGATAAGCAATCCACGGGACTGGCGTGGGCCTGGGTTCGAAAATCGACATTGAATTTCACATTCTTTTTTCTGTAGATGTTGCAGCTCGAGCGTCAGCAGCACTTCGACATGTCTATAACTCGGTAGCCTTTTTGTCAACGATTTTGTAATTTCTGGTTGCCATGGGCACAGTGTCAGCTTCCAACCGAGGATAAAAGCCCGCGTGGTGCCGCCATTGGTCCCTGCATAACGAATGACGGCAGCTATCACCCTGCCCAGCTGCCGATGGATTTGGATAAATGCGCTCTTCGACCAAAACAAGACAGACCGCGCCCTGGATCGAATTCAGAATGTGGTTCCTGTAGAGAAGAACTAGTCGTGCGTTCGGCGGGTACGCCCTCCAGCTTGCCGAGGCTCCAACCAGACTTCACAGTCCTCATCCTCAGAAATAAGGACTCTGTCGTGTATCCCCTGAGGAAGCTAGAGCGGCTGTAGATACCTTGGGTTAGACAAAGCATCGATTATCCGGGTGGTCACCTCGTCTATACCGCCGATACCGTCCACCTGGATGAGGACCTCGCGCTCCGTGTACTTTGCCACGACGGCCTCGGTCTGCTCGTGGTACAGGTTAAGGCGGTGGCGGATGACGGCCACATTGTCATCGCTCCGACCCGTAACTTCTGCGCGGCCCAGCAGGCGGGACACCAGTTCCTCATCGTCGGCAATCAGTTGCAGGACGACGTCGAGCTTCTCTTCGTCCCCGGCGAGGATCTCATCGAGGTAGTCCACTTGCGCGACGGTGCGGGGATAGCCGTCCAGAAGGAAGCCGCTTTGGACGTCAGACTCGCTGAGCCGGTCGCGCACCATCTTGTTCGTGACGCTGTCCGGAACGAAGTCGCCGGCGTCCATGTAGTTCTTGGCTTCAACGCCCAGCGGCGTCTCGCCCTTGACGTTTGCACGAAAGATATCGCCAGTGGAGATCGCAACAACGCCGAGGCGCTCCGAGATCCGCTCCGCCTGCGTTCCTTTTCCAGAACCGGGAGGTCCGATAATCAACAATCTAGGCATTATGAAGCCTTTCGGGGTTGTCCATCTGCACGATGGCATTTATTCCGGATCTGGATGGGGGTCCGTGGAGCCAGTGACTTGTATGCCGTAGTGGGTCGTCGCCGGAAACATCGGCCAGTTCAAAAGGAACGGCGGCCCCAAAAAGCACGCCTCTTCCCCATCAAGGATTCGATCATGTTTATGGTCCGGCAGGTAGCTGAGTCAGCGTGCTCTACTCAGCTTCGCTGGCCTGTGGGCCCGCTGCCGGCCTCAAGAGTGGTTAACTCTCCTTGATCATCAAGGTATCGCCTCTACACCGTGTCGTCAACAGAATTGTCAACTATCATACCCTTGTATTTCGCGCACTCAGCATTGATTCCCGGGCATGAGACTGTCAATGCCCGGCATGCTCCTGCCTGGGGACCAGCAGGCGGGTCCGTGACCAGAAGGTCCATGCAACCAGGCCCCAAGCCATGTCCCGCGCTAGACTGCCCGACCTACCGCCGCGGGGATGCGTGAAGGATGAAGCGTGTGGCCTAGTCTGGTTGAATGTCGGGCTCGCGTTGGACCATTGGACCGGAGGAATTCCGAAAGCTGTTTGAGCGGCCCGATCCGGCGCAGGTTGCCAATATTCCAGTTAGACTCCGCCTGCTGACGCAGATATACGGACGCGTCGCCGACGAGGCCCTCGCAGGGTTCGGCCTCACGCTTTCTCGGTACACCGTTCTTGACGCCTTAAGTTCGCACCCTGGGATATCGGGGGCGGGCTTGGCCGACCTGACCTCCCAAACCCCGCAGTCCCTCAACGGCATGGTTGCCAGCCTCCTGGACGGCGGTCTGGTCCATAGGAAACAGGCCGTCGGCCGCGCGAAGCTGCACTACCTGACGCCCCAAGGAACCGCCGTCGTCAACGAAGCCCAAGTCGCACTGACGGACCTACATCGGCGTACATTCTCGGCCTTCGACAGTCAGCGGATCGAACGTCTGGTCAAGGACCTGGAAGATCTCTCGGCGTCGTTTCTCTTGGAGCGGCGGCCTGGACGCCAAAAGTGACGGAGTCCTTGCCAAGCGGGGACTGGCGCTTCCCCAGCCTCACGGCACTGAAGTCTCATCCAGGTGAATCCAGAGCTGCGTTAGCAGTTTTCACCTCCCGGGCCTCCGTCGGCCACCGAGGAGGCGTGCGACCGTGCCGTTCAGCGATTGTCCACCCCTCCCGACGTTCTCCGGGCACCTACCCTAATGCTGGTGTATATCAGGATCCTGATACAGTGGGTAAACCGCAGCCTCGATGCTGCTCTTAGTCCCCAACTAGATAGGCAGGATGTTTCCGTGGCGAAGCTTTATGCGGCTCCGGCTCCCTCCCTGATCGCCGTACCAATGCAGAAGGGCGTCGTTGCCACGTTGGCGTTTGCGGGCTTTTTGGCATCTCTTATGCAGGCACTCATCGTTCCCCTTATGCCAGGACTTCCGCGGCTCTTGAACGCAACACCTAGCGAAACGACCTGGGTTGTGACTTCCACCCTGCTGTCAGGTGCGGTCGGTAGCGTCATCCTTGGGCGCCTCGGCGACACTTACGGCAAAAAACGCATGCTGGTTCTTAGCCTTACGTGCTTGATTGTCGGATCAATAATCGGAGCTCTTGCCACGTCCGCTGGACTGCTTATTTTGGCGCGAAGCCTCCAAGGTGTCGCAATGGCGGTAGTGCCTGTGGGGATCAGCGCCCTCCGAGATGTCGTCGCGGGCAACCAGCTCATCAAAAGTATTGCTGCCCTCGGCGCGATGGTCGTTGTTGGTGGATCGCTGGGCTTGTCCCTGGCAGCCTGCGCGGCGCAGTTCTTCGAATGGCAGTGGCTGTTCTGGGGCAGTGCGTTTCTGGGCTCGATGGCTCTTATTGCCGTCTCCTACAAGGTGCCGTCGATCCCTTCGGCTGATCATGGCCATTTGGACGTACTGGGCGTTCTTGGTTTGGCAGCCGGAGTCGTCGGGCTGCTTGTGGGCATCAGCAACGGGAACGCATGGGGCTGGGCCTCACCAGTGACTCTGTTCCTTCTAGTCGGTTCTTGTTGTGTTCTATTCTTTTGGGGTCTGCACGAAGTCCGCCAGGCCGAACCACTCATCGACCTGCACGTTGCCTCGCGCAGGCCAGTGTTCTTTACCAATCTCGCTACGGTCATGGTTGGCATAGGCATGTACGGAATGATCCTGGCCCTGCCACAACTAATTCAACTTCCCGCCTCCACGGGCGTGGGTCTGGGGCAATCCATACTTACTGCGGGTCTTTGCATGGCGCCCGGAGGCATCGCATGCTTGCTTCTTACTGCTGTCGCCGCTCGAATGACGAATCGGCATGGGCCGAGATTTTCGATGGTCCTTGGAGCCTTGCTAATGGCGGGCGGTTACGGGGTCTTGATTGCCGCTCATGATCACCTGTGGCAGCTTATTGTGTCGAATGTCGTTACAAGCGCCGGGGTCAGTCTTTGCTTTGTTGCCGCTCCTGCTCTGCTTCTGCGCCACGTGGAGGGAAGCGTTATGGGCCAGGCTAATGGCTTGAATAATCTCGCACGATCACTCGGCACCACCATCTCCAGCGCTGTTACAGCCGCGATTCTCGCGGGAATGAGTGTCACGCAAGGATTGGCTGCCTTTCCCAGCGAAGATGCGTTTCATGCAGTGTTCTTGGTATCGGGGAGTGCCGCAGTATTGATTTGTGTCTTTATGGGACTCGCCGGCCGAGTACGGCATGAGTAGCGGAGTTGCAGCTCAAGTCCGGCCTTACCGAGCTCCCGGGCCTCAAACCCACTCGATCACTTGGGTTCCACCGCACGGACTGGGCGATTTACGGTCGGCGCAATTTTGGGTGCATTCCGCCTCATTCCCGTGATTCTGCTAAAGCAACGAGCCGCCCGCCAAGCGCCACAGACATCACCGAGACAAATGTCGCGATGGACCTAGGCGGAATGTCCCTTTCAGGCCCAACTCCTCAAGAGTTAAATGGTTCGGTCGGATAATCTGGATCCGGCTTCGCATCACGGAAGCAAGCGAGAGGTATCAGGCTATGGGACCCGACAAGAAGACGTCCACGGGGCGAACTGGCGCAATTCACAACACCGAGTTCGTGCAGACATCGCACGCTGGTTCCCTTCCCCGCTCCCCCGAACTCCTTGCCGCCAATGCTGCCCAAGCGGCCAATCCTGAGGACTCCACGGCCTTTGAGGCACTCCTCGCGGGTTCCGTGAAGGACATCGTGGCTAGGCAGCTCCAGGCAGGCATCACTCTTCCGAATGACGGCGAGTACGGCCATACGATGTCCAACTCAGTTGACTATGGGGCTTGGTGGAACTACTCGTTTTCGCGGCTTGGTGGCTTGACGCAGGGTGGCGTAGATCGCTGGCAGAGCGACGACAAAGTTCGATCCGAACCAGGGAAGATCCGTCTGACCAGCATGAAAGACCGACGAGACCGGCAACGGTTTGACGAAGCCTACAATGACCCAACATCTTTCATCCTTACGGGCAGAAAGCCCGTGTCCCAGCCCACGATCTCGGGTCCTCTCACGTATGTCGGCCATGGAGCCTTGCAACGCGACATCGAGCACCTAAAGCATGGACTTGCCGACAACGGAGCTGCAACCGGATTTCTGTCCGCGCTCTCTCCGGGTTCTGCCTCCCGTCTGGCGAACGACTACTACGCGACGGATGAGGAACTTGTGTATGCCTGCGCCGACGTTATGCGCGAAGAATATGTGGCGATCGTCGAGGCGGGTCTCACTGTGCAGATTGATGATCCCTCAATCGCCGAGAACTGGGACATGATCAATCCAGAGCCGTCCATAGAGGATTACCTTGCCTTCACCCAGCTGCGTGTCGATGCGCTCAACTATGCGCTCCGCGGACTTCCTCAGGAACAGATCCGGTTCCACCTCTGCTGGGGTTCCTGGCACGGGCCCCACACCACAGATGTGCCGTTCAAGGATATTGCTCAGATGATGCTGTCAATCGACGCCGGCTCCTACTCCTTCGAAGCCGCCAACGTGCGTCATGAACACGAGTGGAAGGTTTGGCGCGAGCTCACTCTTCCCGAGGAGAAGGTCGTGGTGCCAGGCGTGGTATCCCATGCGACCAACGTTGTAGAGCACCCGGAGCTCGTTGCTGACCGCATTGAACGGTTTGCCCGTATCTTGGGGAGAGAGCGTGTGATCGCGTCTACGGACTGTGGGCTTGGCGGGCGTATACATCCGCAAATCGCATGGGCCAAGCTTGAGGCCCTCGCTGAGGGTGCACGGCTGGCAACCCAGCGGCTCTGGGGCTAATGAGGCAACTGCACTCGGCCGTGATGAGTGTGAGCGCGTCGAGAACTTCACGAAGTGGCCCAGCGATGACCAACTGTTCAACCGCGGACCGGCGAAGGAATCAGCGACGTTGACGGTTTTTATCGCCGTGGATGGTCGGGCGGGTGCAGGCACGGCTTCTGTCGCTGTTGAAATGGCAAGGATTCTGCGTAGGCGAAGGTCTGTTTCGATTGTCCATCTGGAGGACTTGTATCCCGGCTGGGACGGCCTCGCCGAAGGAATCAAACGATGTGCTGCGTACGTTCTCGGGCCGCTCCTGATGGGACGGGATGCGGCCTGGCGGGCTTGGAACTGGGAGGCTGGCCAGGAAGGCGAGGAGCGACTGACATCGCCAACTGATGTCGTGATTCTGCAGGGAACGGGGTCAGGATCGGCTGAGCTGCGCCCGCACTGCCACGCGGTTGTATGGGTCAAAGCTCCCCGGGAGCACCATCGTCGGCATACCGCGAAACGCACTTGTGATGCCCACGCCCTCCACTGGAAACGCTGGACGGCCCAAGAAGATGCATGGCTCGCGGTTGATGATGTCGCCTCGGCCGCTGATGTCACGATCACCGCATCCCCGGATCCCAGGGACTCAGTTGAGTCCGCGTCGCTTGCTGTCAGCGCGCTTGCGGAATTGCCTATTCTCCGTAAAGCCTTCGCTTCTGAACGAGATGAGGAAAGTTCAGGGAGCGTGATTTTTCGAAAGCTGACAGCCATACCTGATCCTGAGGGTCTCTTCGCAGGGTTGTTTGGCGGATCACGCTATGCGGCCTGGCTCGACGCATCGAATGCCGGGACGCCAGGGTCAGGGCCACGCAGCCGCTACAGCATTATGGCCGATGACGGCGGCGGCCTCGGCCGCCGCATGTCTCACGTCAACGGGAAGAACGAGGTCGTGTTCGGCCCCGCCACGGCTACCCCAGTCACAGCCCGCTTCAATCAGGCATTCTTCACCTGGCTCAGCGACGAATGGGGCCAGCCCGGTAAGGGAAGGTCAGTATGGGCCATGAAGCCCGAAAGCTTCAGGTGTGATTTTGAGCTTGGTTGGATGGGATATCTCGGCTACGGACTCCAACGCGAATGCGGATATAAGCCGGCAATCACTGAACCTGATGACGATGCGATCCCCGACGCCCAGTTGGTGTTCGCCGCCCGCGCGGTAATACTCGATCATGAAGCGGGCTACGTCTGGCTCTTGGCCCTGGACTGCCCAGATGCCCGGACCTGGCTCGATGACGCGGAGAGCAGGGTGATGGCCGGTCGCCACTTGTCCCACGTCGTCCCCTTAGCAGCGCCAGGCCCGGTCTTCAGGGCGCGAGATTCAGCTGTCGCATACCGTGCGAAGGTCCAGGCAGCCAAGGCTGAAATCGCAAAGGGCAATACCTATGAAGTTTGCCTCACCACTACTCTTGAGGCGACGGTTGCCGCTACTTCGGACTCACCCGCATTCAACCCATGGATGGTATACCGGCGGCTGCGTCGCCGCAGCCCCGCGTCATTTGCTGCATTCGCCCGCTTCGGTGCGCTAGCCATCGCGAGTTCCTCGCCGGAACGCTTCCTTCACATCACCGAGGATGGGTCTCTCCGCGCCGAGCCGATCAAAGGTACACGCCGGCGCTCCCCCGGGGCGCACGCGGATGAGGACGCCCGGACCCGCGCCGAACTCGCCGCCAATCCCAAGGACCGTGCAGAGAACCTCATGATTGTGGACCTGTTGCGGAACGACTTAAGTCACTTCGCCATCCCTGGCTCAGTCTCCGTCTCCCGGCTCTTCGCCGTCGAGAGCTACTCCACCGTCCACCAACTCGTCAGTACGGTCGAAGCCACGCTCCGCCCTGGCGCTTCCCGCGCCCATGTCGTTGCAGCGGCCTTTCCGCCCGGGTCCATGACCGGCGCTCCGAAGATCAGCACCATGGGTATTCTCGAACGTCTGGAAGCAGGACCGCGCGGTGTGTACTCGGGCGCACTCGGTTACTTTTCCCGAAGCGGTGCCGCCGACCTCTCAGTTGTAATTCGCACGCTCGTCATGAACCAGGTTGATGGCGGCACGCAGCTTAGCCTCGGAGTCGGTGGTGCGATTGTCGCCGATTCGACACCCGAGGCGGAACATGACGAGATCCGGACGAAGGCGTTTGCGGTGCTCAGCACCCTAGGGGCGGAGTTTCCTGAGTAGGCGGCTGATAGCGTGCGGTCTACTCTTACCGTCCGAGTATTAGGCTCATCGCCTCGGAACGAGTGGCCGGATCATGCAACTGCCCTCGCACGGCACTTGTCACCGTTTTCGATCCCGGTTTGCGAATGCCGCGCATAGACATGCACAGATGCTCGCATTCGATAACGACGATCACTCCCCGCGGCTTGAGGTGCTCCACAAGCGCCTCGGCGATCTGAGTGGTAAGGCGTTCCTGAACTTGGGGCCGGCGAGCATACAGATCCACCAAGCGGGCGAGTTTACTAAGCCCGGTGACTTTTCCGTCGTGCGACGGGATGTACCCGACATGGGCGAGGCCGTGGAATGGAACCAGATGGTGTTCGCACGTTGAATAGAAGGGGATGTCCTTGACGAGCACAAGCTCCTCGTGATCCAGGTCAAATGTCACACCGAGAACGTCCTCGGCGTTTTGATGCAGACCCGAGAACATCTCTGCGTAGGCCCGCGCCACACGCTTGGGAGTGTCCAACAGTCCTCCGCGGTCAGGATCTTCCCCGACAGCAATCAAAATCTCACGGACAGCCGCCTCAATCCTGCCCAGGTCCATCGCAGGACTGACCTCGGTCAGGACGGCAACATCATCGTCATCGATCACCGCAATATTCCCCATCTTGCTCAAGCCCGCACTTCATAGCCGGAATGCTTGTCAAAAAGCTGCCTGGTCCGGGTGCCCTCAGCGGCAACCCACAGGACGCTGTCGTCCGCGGTGGCCTCCTCGACCATTCCTGTGCAGACATGCTCGCCGGACAGCCAGACTTCAACGCAGTCGCCCACCAGCTGAGACCAAATCGCGTACGGCCTAAGGGCGCGAGTACGGGTCGGCGCCTTCAATAAAGACATAAGAACCACTCCAAAATTTGTTCGTTCGTTTCACCGCGTCGCCAGCGTCGGAATCGACTTCCAACTGAGTGGCCTGAATGGGCTTCAGGAGCAGCGACCTAGATCACAATCAAAGGTCACTGGTCGGAAGAAGTCAACAATAAAGTCAACACTCTTGATAACGCCGTGAATTACTCTTTCCATCCCGAAGCAGCGGGCTACGTCATATGTCCCACACCAAACCGGCCAAGGGACTCATGCCCTTTCAACGCAGGGGAAATAGCTTTGAAAGTGAGCTCGAACACCCTCCAGGCCAAGCAACGTCGCCTAGGGCCCAGAAGCGAATTCTCCGTTGTTTCTCAAGAAAGTGATCCCAATGAGCGTTCAGACTATTCACGAAACGAACACCACAAGCCTTGAATCTGCCATCCAGAGCGCTGGCGGAAACGCCGTAGAACTGCTGCGCAACTCGACCTTCCGGCCTCACACCTTCCCGGTGGCCCCCGAATTCACTAACTGGCGCTCAGAGCAGGCGGCCTGGCGCGACTCCTGCGCGCTGTTGGACCAGTCGCATCACATGACCGACCTGTTCATCACTGGCCCTGACGCCCTCAAGCTCCTGTCCGATTTCGGTGTGAACAGCTTTGCCAACTTCACCCCTGGAAAGGCAAAGCAGTACGTGGCCGTCAACGGGGATGGCTACTTTATCGGCGATGCCATCCTTTTCCACCTGGACGAGAACAGCTTTGACCTCGTGGGACACCACACGGTCATCAACTGGATCCAGTACCAGCTGGAAATTGGCAACTACGATGCCCGCGTAGAGCGCGATGAGAACTCCTTTGTCCGCGGCGCCGACCGCTCCCCCAAGCTTTACCGCTACGAACTTCAGGGCCCGAAAGCCGCCGCACTAGTGGAGAAGCTGACGGGCCATCCTCTGCCCGAGGTCAAGTTCTTCAACATGACCGAGTTCACGATCGCCGGGCACCGTGTCCGTGCGCTGCGGCACGGCATGGCCGGCCAGCCCGGTTTCGAGCTTTTTGGTCCTTGGGACGAAGGACAGGACGTGCTCGACGCCATTCTCACCACTGGTGAAGAGTTTGACCTCGTTCGCGCAGGCGCCAAGGCGTACTCCACTGCCAACCTGGAGTCCGGATGGGTTCCGTCACCGACTCCGGCCATCTTCGGAGCAGCGGAGAAGGAATACCGCGAATGGCTCAGCGTTGACGCGCTTGGTTCCCTTGGAGGAAGCCTGGACTCCTCTGACATTACCGACTACTACGTCACCCCCTACGACCTCGGATACGGGACGGTCGTGAAGTTCGACCACGACTTCCACGGCCGGGCAGCACTGGAGCAGATCGCCGAAAAGCCCCGCAGGAAAAAAGTCACTCTTGTGTGGAACAGCGATGACGTTACCACGGCCATCGGTTCCCTTTACGAACCCGGGACGCCGGCAAAGTACATCGAGATGCCTAAAGCGCGGTACGCCCTCTTCCAGATGGACAAGGTTCTGCACAACGGCCGCGAAGCCGGCATCTCCATGGACCTCGGATACCTGTCAAACCACCATGTCATGGCTTCACTGGCAACCGTCGATCTCGACATCAGTGCGCCCGGCACCGAGGTAACGGTCCTTTGGGGAGAAAACCCCAACTCCCGCAAGCCGGCCGTCGAACTGCACCGTCAGGTGGAGATCCGCGCAACGGTCGCGCCGGTTCCGTTTGTCCAGGAAGTCCGCGACTCCTACCGCAAGTCATAGGAGCTGAACAGCATGAGCAAAATTGATGCAACAAAGCCCACGACCAGCCACCAGGTTAAGGGCAACGGCGTATTGTCCGGCTTCGTTCAAAACATCGGCTACGAGGTCATGCCCTTCAAGGGAACCGCCGAAAAGGTTCTCGCGGACGTTCCCACCTCCGTGCCCCTCACTGTCACGGCGACAGGAGGCAAAGGCATTGATGTGACGCTTAACCTGGTGAAGCGCCTCGCCAAAGAAGGGTACTCCGTTGCCCCGCACCTTCCGGCACGCCTTTTCCGTGACGATGCGGAATTGGCAGATGTCGTGGGGCAGCTCAAAGACGTGGACATCCGCCGCGTTTTCATCGTTGGCGGCGATGCCCCCACACCCGCAGGCAAATTCCAGGACGCTTACTCGCTTCTGCAGTCCCTGGACGAAATGGGGCACCATTTCGAGGAAGTCGGCATCGGCGGGTACCCCGAAGGCCACGCTCTCATCAGCGACAACGCCCTTCACACGGCAATGAACCTAAAGGCCCCACACGCCACCCGCATCCTTACACAGATCTGCTTCAACGCGGAAACTACGACCACGTGGGCCGAAGGGCTCAAGCGGCAGGGAATTAACCTGCCGATCTTTATCGGTATGCCCGGACCGGTCAGCCGACAAAAACTGATGCGGATTTCAGCAGGACTCGGCCTTGGCCAGTCGGCCAGTTTCCTGAAGAAACAGCAGAACATGTTCTGGCGCTTCTTCATGCCGGGAGGATACCGGCCCGACCGTCTGATCAAGGGCTTGACCTCTACAGTTCCCCAGTTTGACACCAACATCCAGGGCTTCCACATCTTCACATTCAACGATCTGGCCGAAACCGAAATTTGGCGCCGTCAGCTCGTTCAAACCGCAATCGAACAGGAGGGGCGATGAGCACGATCACCGCTGATAAGCAGACACCGCTGCCTTCGCCAGCGCAGTTCTCCATCAGGGACAGCCAGTTGGACAACATTGGGCGGCTCATCGTCCAGGGCACCGACCGCAAAGGCATCGTCTCAAGGATTTCGACCCTGCTCTCCCAAATCGGGGCAAATATCATTTCGCTGGACCAGTTCTCCACTGATGCCAACGGAGGCCAGTTCTTCCAGCGCATTGTCTTCAGCCTTGAGGATCTCCCGGCTCGGCTCGACGAACTACAAACTTCCCTGGATAAGGAAGTAGCCGGACTGGGTCTGACGTGGCGTCTCGAGGAGGCCAAGCGGAAGAAGCGCGTCGCGATCTTTGTGTCCAAATCGGACCATTGCCTTCTTGATCTGCTGTGGCGCCACCGCCGCGGCGACCTTCCAGTGGACATTGTGATGGTTGTTTCGAACCATGCCGATCTTGCCCAGGATGTCCGGCCTTTCGGCATACCGTACTTCCACGTACCGGTGAGCGGAGACAAGAAGGAAGCTGAAAAGCGGCATCTGGAACTCCTGCAGGACAACGTAGACCTGGTCATCCTGGCCCGATACATGCAGATCATCTCAGGCGCATTCCTCGATGAAGTCGGTGTGCCAGTCATCAACATCCATCACTCCTTCCTCCCGGCCTTCATCGGGGCCGGCCCCTACCAGAAGGCCAAAGACCGGGGTGTAAAAGTGATCGGCGCGACCGCCCACTACGTCACCAAAGATCTGGATGAAGGCCCGATCATCGACCAGGACGTCGTTGCGGTCACGCACCGGGATTCAGCCGCTGATCTGATGCGCCGCGGCGCCGACGTTGAACGTCGGGTTTTGAGCAGGGCGGTACTCGCGCACTGCGAGGACCGGGTCCTGCGGCATGGCAACACGACGGTCGTCTTCTAGAGGACACGAGCGGGCAGCAAACACGTACGCCGCCCTACAGCAAAGGAGGAAGACAAATTCATGAACGCAGAAATCATGGACGGCACCGCCGTAGCGGCTGCAACACTCGACCGGATACGGGAAGACGTTGAAGCCTTCACAACAGAGTTTGGCCGCCGGCCGGTCCTTGCGACGGTTCTGGTAGGCGACGACCCGGCATCCCACACATACGTAAGAATGAAAGCCAACAGGTGCAAGTCCGTAGGGATGGAATCCCGAAGGATCGAAATTGCGGCAACGGCGACAACGGAAGAAGTCGTGGCAACAATTTCCGAGCTCTCGATGGACCCGGACGTCGATGGAATCTTGCTGCAGCACCCGGTCCCGGAGCACATTGACGAGCGGGCGGCTTTCGAGGCGATTCACCCGGCCAAGGATGTGGACGGAGTTACGAGAACATCTTTCGCCGCAATGGCGTTTGGCGAACCCACATTCCATTCGGCCACTCCAGGCGGCATCATGGCGCTCTTAGATGCCTACGACATCGAACTGACAGGCAAGCACGCGGTTGTCATCGGGCGCAGCCCCATTCTGGGTAAACCTGTGGGCATGCTGCTCCTGCAACGTGACGCGACGGTTACTTACTGCCATTCACGGACTAAAAACCTGGCGGAGATTGTCAATACTGCGGACATCGTCGTGGCAGCAGTCGGACGCGCTGAACTTATCCGGGGGGATTGGATCAAACCAGGTGCCGTGGTCATCGATGCCGGCTACAACGTCGGCAACGTCGGCGATGTCGAATATGAAGCAGCCAGCGGCGTAGCCAGCTTCATCACCCCCGTTCCAGGCGGGGTGGGGCCGATGACAATTGCCACGCTGATCCAGCAGACGGCAACTGCAGCCCGTGCACGACAAGACGCCGCCACAGGTGGACGCGAGCTAGTGCCCGAAGCCGAACTTCGATGAAACAGCTGTCGGCTGGCAAGGTGCCAGCCGACAGCAGGGCCAAGCCTGGACGTTTATGGCTTTTATCGCCGAGTCCGGCTTGCCCCGCATCAGGTGAATGGAGCTTCTCCTTCCACCACCTCGCGAAAATACTTGAGAACGGAGTGCTAATGTCAGCGCCAACAACACCGAAAGTGCCGGGGACCTACATCTTTGATGTAGCCGACAGTACCCGCGGATATGCATTGAATCGTCTATTCGGATCATTTAAGGATCCGAGAAACCGCGAAATGTTCAGTGCCGACGAGGCCGCCTACTGCGAGGCCTACAAACTAAATCCCGAGCAGAAAGAAGCGATCCTCCAGCGCGACTGGAACCGCATGCTTGACTTGGGCGGATCGATCTTTTACGTGTTCAAGCTCGCAGTCATGGACAAGAAATCCATGCAGGACTTGGGCGGAATTTTTACCGGCATGTCCACGGAAGAGTTCGTGGCTGCCCTGAGTGCAGGAGGACGTCATTTTGGCTGAAGTAATCTGGGGTCTTGCGACCTCCCACGTCCCGTCCATCGGCGCAGCAATGGACAACAAGAAGACGGAGGACGCCTACTGGAAGCCTCTCTTCGACGGCTACGCGCCGGCCCGGGCGTGGATGACCGACCACACTCCTGATGTGGCAATCATCGTTTACAACGACCACGCGAATGCCATCGACTTGGCAATGACGCCCACGTTCGCCATCGGAACGGCAGACAAGTACACCGTGGCCGACGAAGGATGGGGACCGCGCCAAGTTCCCGTCGTCAAGGGTGCTCCGGAGCTTTCGCGGCACCTGCTGGGGAGCCTGATCGATGACGGTTTCGACATGACCGTCTGCCAGGAGCTGGAAGTGGACCACGGTCTGACGGTTCCTCTCTCCGTCTACTGCCCGGATCCCGGCGAAGAGTGGCCCTGCGCTGTCGTCCCGCTGCTGGTCAATGTCATCCAGTATCCCCAGCCCACGGCTGCGCGCTGCCTGGCGCTTGGCGAAGCCCTCGGGAGGGCGATCCGGTCCTTCCCTGAAGACATCAAGGTTGCGGTCTTCGGAACAGGGGGAATGTCTCATCAGCTGGCCGGTGCTCGTGCAGGGCTCATCAACGAGACTTTCGACCGCATGTTCCTCAAGGCCATCGAAACTGACCCCGAGTCCTTGGCCGCCCTGTCCCGCGAGGACTACGTCCGCGAGGCAGGTTCTGAGGGCATCGAAATGATCATGTGGCTCATCATGCGAGGGGCGCTCGGATCGGACATCAGCAGGGTCCATGAGACCTATCACGTTCCCGCATCGAACACGGCGGCGGCCTTAGCTTTGTTCGAAAATTTGTCCACCAAAACATCCGCATGACCCAATAATTCGGGGCTGGCAGTGAGGTTGCCCTGCCAGCCCAGACTTCATTTCCAGGGGAAAGAAAGAAAGGAACTTCGGCGTGGTTCACCTCGAACAGGAGGGCGTTCCGGAAGACGAAAACGCGGAGAACTGGATACCTCCGCACCCGAAGAGGCTCGCCGGCACAGTGGCAATAGTCACGGGTGCCGCAGGCGGTCTGGGCCAGGCCATCGCAGTCCGATTGGCCGATGAGGGCAGCACGGTGGCAGTCCTGGATATTAAGGAACCCATCTGGGAAGCGGGAAGTCCACCGCGCACAACAGCATGGCGCTGCGATGTTTCGCAGCCCGATGACGTCCGACGCGTCGTTGAGGACGTTGCTGAGTCACAGGGCGGCATAGACATTCTGGTCAATGCCGCTGGCCTCCTCAGCGGACGGTCCAGTCTTCTTGAAGCCACGCCCGAGGAGCTGCATCGCTTTTTTGGAGTGAACGCTGTGGGGGCGCTGTCCATGGTCCAAGCTTGTTATCCCTACCTGAAAAAGAGCCGGCACCGGGGCCGGGTCATCAACGTAGCCTCAAGGACCTTTTTCACCGGAGCACCCGGGCAGCTTGCCTACGTAGCCAGCAAGGGTGCACTGCTGGGGATGACCAGGGTAATGGCGCGGGAGCTGGGACCTGACCGAATATGTGTGAATGCGGCGATCCCATCCCAAGTCGCAACACCAGGTACGCGGGAGCATTCCAACAATGAGATGTTTGCCGGCACCATGTCCCAGCAGGCCATCCAGGAATTTGTCACGCCTGCAGACTTCGCCGGGCTCGTCGCTTACTTGGCATCTCCCGACGCCACAATGGTGACTGGACAGAGTTTTGTGTGTGACGGCGGCGGATTGCTGCACTAGATACACAACACCTTCAGGGAGAGCCCTAAATGAATACTAGGATCTGTTGAAGCAGCCACCGCTGTTAGCAAGTTACCGAGGGCATGTTGAAGGGAGCTGCACAGAATATGCACCCTCTCCCTGGATTAAGCATGGGTAATCCGGATGCGGCTGCCTGGAATCTGGCTCCCATCGGTCTCGCGGTAGTTACTGATGGCAAAGTAACGAGGATCAACGTGGCAGGGGCGTCTATGCTCGATTTGCCACTGACTCAGATCCTTGGCATGGAGAGCCCGTTCGAGACCGCCGAGGCGGCCTCCCTAGAGACGGGCACTGAACGACTGGTTACCTTCGTGGCGGGCTCGGATAGCTTTCGCGACATCGCCTATCGCGCGCGTCCGTGCCAACGGGGCTTCACAGTGGCCTTCCGTGACGTCACCTTGGATAACCAAAAGGAGCGGTGGGCTGCTGCTGTGGCCAACACCGCTGCAAGAGTGGCCTCAGAGCATTCCCTCGTGGCAACGCTTCATGCCATGGCGACCGAAGTCTTGAGGGCAAACGGCCTCGCCGGAGTCCAAATCCTTGCCAGGGCCGACCCTTCCGGACCATTGCAGGTCATGGGATCCGCCGGGTTCGACACGCCCCGAAACTTTTTCTCCCTGCTGATGGAGTGCCAGAAACGCGGCGCCGACTTACGCATGCTCAAGGCCCTGGAAGGCCGAGAACCCGTGGTCGAACACCACCGCTATCAGGCGGTGATGTCCGATCCGGCGTGGCGTCCACTCCATGACAGCCTCCGCCACCCAGTTTGGGATGCTTTCGCATCCGTTCCAATATTTGTCCGGGACAAGCCCGTAGGCATTCTCAACGTCTTTTTCGCTCCGGGCCAGGGAATTGATCAAGGAACCATACGGTTCCTTTCAACAATGGCAGAACAGGCTGCACTCGCCATCGATTATGCCGAGCTGCTCGAACGCGAACGGTACGTTGTGCGGCGCTCGGAAAGGCAGCGTCTGGCCCGCGACCTACACGACTCTGTCGTCCAAAAAGTATTCTCACTCAACATGCAGACCCAGGTGCTCAAGGTCCTCGCAGACCGTGGAAAGGAACTGAGTCCGAAATCCGTCAAAGCAGTTACGGATGAAATGGAAGACATTACGCAGTCCGTCCTGGCAGACCTACGTGGGCTGATCAGCGAACTGCAGCCCTCTCCGTTGGCCAAAAAGGGACTCGGTCCTGCACTCGAAAACCTGATCGACAGCACCCAAAGACGCACTGGAATCGAATTCCAGACTGTCCTCAGGGACTTGCCTGACAACTTGGATGAAGGCCTCGCTGAGGACGTCTACTACATAACTGCCGAGGCCATACACAATGCCGTCAAGCACTCCCGCGCAAGCCTGATCAAAACCCATGTCGGTCTCACCCGAACTTCCGACGAATTGGAGGTTGTGGTCCATGACAACGGCACAGGGCTGTCCGAGACAAACATGCAGCACTCCACCGGCCACGGCCTGGCCTCGATGCGGGAAAGAGCCACCATATGGGGTGGAACCCTTGCATTTGAGCGGGACGCCACGGTGCCTGGAACCATTGTGCACGCCCGTGTTCCAATGCCGAGCAGTAATTTTGATGAGGTGAAGTAGTGGCACAACAAAATCCGGCCCTTGAAGTCCTCATTGTGGACGACCACGCGGTGGTTCGCCGTGGAATCAAAGCCTACTTTGAAGTCCTGGACGACATTGAGGCAGTAGACGAGGCAACGGACGGGCAGGAGGCCCTGGAAAAGCTCTCAGCAATGGCCGCCTACGGTGAGCTACCAGACGTCGTCCTCATGGACCTCATGATGCCGCGTTTGGACGGGGTCTCCGCCACAGCCGAAATCACGAGACTCTACCCCTCGGTAAAGGTAGTCATTCTCACCAGCTTTGGAGAAACAGAGCGCCTGCACGCTGCGCTCGACAATGGGGCTTCCGGCTATCTACTGAAGGATGCCGGCCCCACCGAAGTGGCAGGCGCAATCCGCGCAGCATCACGCGACGAAGTTTTTATTGACAGCGCAGTTGCCAAGCAGCTGGCACGCTCCATTTCCTCCCCCCCAACGGGCATCGCTTTGCTCACCCGCCGTGAGCGGGACGTCCTGAAACTAGTCGCCGAAGGTCGCTCGAATCAGGAGATCGCGCGGGAATTAAGTATCAGCGAACGCACCGCACGAACGCACGTCAGCAACCTACTGGGGAAACTCAACCTTAGGTCGCGCACCCAGGCTGCCCTTGTAGCTGTGCGGGCGGGCCTGCTGCCGCCTGCCGGGTAGTCATCCCTGCGGGCGTTGCGCCTTTGCCCCAAGCAACCGTCAGTACCCGACACCTGGGCATTCTTGGATGAGAATACGCGTGCGTTCGCATAAGTGCGCTCAAAAGTGTTGACAATCATGTTCGCAGACCGATAGGTTTGGGTGCACTCCAGGAGTACCCCATGAGCACCATCTTGCTGCAACGAGGCACTCAGGTCGCGGGCCCCCGCGTGCTTCTGGAGAAGGCATATATCCTCCGACCTCAAGGAAGTCCTCTATGGGCATTCAGGAACCCCTGCTTGCAGAAGTCGTAAAGAACGATGCGCCAACGGCCAAAGAACGCCGAAAGGTGTTGGCGGCCAGCTTTATTGGCACTGCCATCGAGTGGTATGACTTCTTTCTTTATGGCGCGGCTGCAGCTTTGATCTTCGGCCCCCAATTTTTCCCGACCACCGATCCTCTGACCGGCACACTCGCCGCATTCGCAACATTTGCGATCGGTTTCGTCGCCCGGCCCATTGGCGGTGTGATTATGGGGCACTTCGGGGACAAGGTGGGCAGGAAGTCCATGCTTCTGATATCCATGTTCCTGATGGGCGGTGCAACGGTAGCAATCGGAGCGCTTCCAAACTACGCAACGATCGGCGTCTGGGCGCCTATTCTTCTCGTGACGCTCCGCTTCCTTCAGGGCCTTGGTGTAGGCGGCGAATGGGGTGGCGCTGTGCTGATGGCAGTCGAATACGCGCCCCGGAAAAAGCGGGCACTGTACGGCTCGTTTCCTCAGATGGGTCTGCCCGCGGGGATCATTCTGTCTAACCTGGTATTCATTGCCGTAACGACTGTCTTTGCCAGGGATGTGTTCCAGAGTTGGGGTTGGCGTGTCCCATTCCTGATGAGCGGTGCCCTGATCATCGTTGCCCTGTACCTCCGTCTGCGAATTCAGGAATCCCCGGCATTCAAGCAGGTGAAGCACTCCGGCGAAGCGGAACGCAATCCGCTCAAGACGGTCCTGACGCGGCACGGGATGACCGTCATGCTGGCCGGTGCCGTATCCATTGCCTCGCCAGCCATCGGCTATATCTATTCGGTGTACATGCTCTCCTACGGCACCGGCGTTCTTGGCCTTCCTCAGTCCACCATGTTGTGGCTCATCGTGCTCGGGGCTGTTGTGCACCTGGTTACGGTCTACCTTGGTGCCTCGCTGTCCGACCGCTTTGGACAGAAGCGCCTCTTTACTCTTGGCGCGGCTCTTGTGACTTTGTGGGCGTTCCCTTTCTTTGCCTTGGTCAACACGGCGAACCCTGCCCTCATCCTCCTTGCGTTTGCCGTGATGCTCCTGGCTCAATCCTTTATGGCCGGACCGCAGGCAGCCATGATCGCCGAACTCTTCCCCTCGACGGTCCGGTACAGCGGAGCCTCCATCGCCTACCAAATCGGTTCCATCCTCGGCGGGGGATTCGCACCCCTGATCGCGACAAGTCTTTACGCCACGTATAAGTCAAGCAACCCCATCGCCCTGTACCTGCTGATCCTTGGCGCCCTGAGCCTGGGATCGATCCTCTTGCTCAAGGTCGGCCGCTACAACGCCTCTTACGAGGCCCTGCAGCCGACGGACAGCATTGCGGCCAAAGGAACAGGCAGAAGTAAAACAAAAGAAGAAAACAGGAGGTCATGATGACCGATTCAATTGGAACCAGGCGCCGCACCCAGAAGGAGATCTACGTTCTCGTCCATGGCGCCTGGCACGGTGCATGGTGTTGGAGGCCAGTAGAGACCCTGCTTCAGGAGCTTGGAGCGCAGGTCTTCACCCCAACGCTGACTGGTCTTGGCGACCGAACCCACTTGCTCAATGAAGAGACGGGCCTCTCGACGCACATTGCAGATGTCAAGGCGGCAATTGAGTCTGAAGACCTGCACGACGTAGTGCTGGTCGGTCACAGCTATGCAGGCATGGTGGTAACGGGGGTCGCCGCCCAAATCCCCGAGCGAATCAAACGTCTCGTTATCGTGGATGGATTCCTTCCCGAGGCCGGCGAAGTGGCCATTAACCTCCTGCCAGAGCGGGCGGCATCCCACTATCTCGAATCAGCCCGCAAAAACTTTGGGCTCGTCATCGATCCCCGTCCAGTCGCCAACCTTGGTGTGACGGATCAGCAAATCATCGATGAACTCACGCCCCGCCTTACTCCCCAGCCCGCAAAGACGTACATGGAGCCAATAAAGCAGGGGCTGGAGGCACTCCCCTTTCCTGGCGAATACCTACTGTGCTCGGGCTGGTCCACGCCGTTTTCCCCGTTTGCCCTCCGTGCCACTGCGGCGGGGTGGAAAGTGACCGAGCTTAATGCAGATCACGAAATCCTGGTCACGAATGCCGAATTGCTCGTCCGGCACCTCGCGATACCCGACGCCGCCACTTCGGCTGCTTAATAGGAGGCGTCATGGAATTCTTGGTTAGACAGGAAAACAACATGCCTGCAATGGCACCCGATGAAGCCTCGCGCATCAAGGCCGCCGAGAGGGAGTATGCCCAGCAACTCAGGGACCGCGGCGTGCTGCGGCGTCTATGGAGGGTCCCAGGAACTCGCACTGCAATTGGCTGGTATGAGGCTGAGGACACGACTGCCCTTCACGAGGCGCTGGCTGCCCTGCCGACCTTCCAGTGGCAGAACATAAGCGTCGAAGCACTGGCCACGCACCCCCAGGAGCAGCTGCTGGTGTCTGCCCGTAAGCCGGAGCAGGGGGCATTGTCTACCTGATTCAGTGGCCAACAGCCAGCTGGTGCTAACAAGGTGCGACCACGCAGTTCTTACCCCAGGCTCTTGGGGGGACTGTGTGGTCGTGCCTTTTATGGGCTAGCGCCAAGATCGGGAGCCGCGCGGGTGGCGCGGCGACCTCGCTCGATTCCGCTACAATAATGTCAACAATAGGGTCGCGCAATGAAACAACAGGAGACCGATATGTCACGGAGCAGCTCCACAGATATTCAACCTGTGGTTGCGGGGCTGAGGGAGGCAATCTCCAGGGGCGAACTAGTCGCAAACCAGCGGCTCATCGAACAGGACATTTGCGATGAGTACGAGGCCAGCCGCGGCACAGTACGAGCCGCGCTGGCGGAATTAGCCACTGAAGGCCTGGTCGAAAGAATCCAGAACCGGGGAGCGCGCGTTCGCTCGGTTTCCATTGCTGAAGCCATCGAGATCCTGGAGGTCCGTTCGGTGCTGGAAGCCCTGTGCGCGGGCAAAGCTGCCCACCTCGCAGCAGAAGAGGACCGGCTGGCGCTGAAGGGCCTCGGGCAGGAGATGATTAAGACGATTGACGCGGGCGACCTTTATCGCTACTCCGAGTTGAATAATCAACTTCACCAAATGGTGCTCGACATCAGCAAGCAGAAGACCGCTGCATCAGTAATCCATCGTCTCAAGACACAGATGGTCCGCCACCAGTTCCGTCTCACGATGCGGTCGGGGGGCCCGACGACGTCCCTGGCCGAACATCTGGCCATCATCGACGCTATTTGCTCAGGTGAATCTGAAACTGCCCACCAGACCATGAGGGAGCACCTTGACAGCGTGACCGACACCTTACGCGGCCTCGCTGCGGCACCTGCCTCCTAGCCGAAGACTTAGTGCGGCCACAAGCCGACGGCACCTGCGGGTGCCGCCGGCTTCTGTTTATGAAGGCTGCCAGTACTCGGGCAGGACCCGATCCTCAATTTCAGCACGCTGGCGTGCTTCTGCGTCGCGTTTGGCTTCGGCTGCCTCAGCTACGGCGACCGCCTCTTCCCACGGAACGACGACGACCCCGTCGTCGTCACCGATCACCACATCGCCGGGCCGGATCACAACTGAACCGATAGCAACAGGTTCCCCCACACGGAAAGGACCATTGCGGTAAGGTCCGGCAGGCGTGGTCGATCTAGCGAATACCGGGAAGCCCAACTCCTGAAGATCGCGCACGTCCCGGACTGCTGCGTCCAGAACGAACCCTGCACATCCTTGCGCAGCCGCCCGCCCGGCGATGAGCTCCCCGATCAGTGCCCGATGTGTAGCCCCTTGGCCATTAACCACCAGAACATCGCCGACCGACAACTGCGGTAGGGCTTCATGAATGCCAAGATTGTCGCCGCCAGCCACGTACACCGTAAAAGCGCGACCTGCCATACGCGCCCCCGGGCCATACTGAGTGAATGGTGCCGTCCACAACATTGAGCCGATCCATGGCATCGCCAATGTTCGGCGTCGGGAGCTCGCCAAGGCGGCGAACGATATCCGCCCCGTTCACAGCGACCCTACAACGTTGGGGACCAGGCGCATGAAGGCCTCAGCCTGACGAATCCGCTTGTCACCAGTGACTTTCCTGGCATGGTTGCCTCGGTGCCCGGCACGCTCGGCGTAGTAGCTCTGCAAATACTGCTGAGCTTTCATTTCAGCCATTGCCTTGCGCTTCAGTTCGAAAACGTCCGTTATATCGACGAAGACACTTGGGACGAATCCGCAGAGTTCGGGCTGGTGTGGCTCGAAAACCAGGAATTCCGAGGGCGGAGCTGTCGCAAACCCGCTATCGACCCCTGCACCCGAGGTCAAGAGCCGCGCAGTTTGGACCATGGTGTGCGCAACGGGATGGTCCGGGTTGAACGGATCCTTCTCAGGATGAGTCAAAACCACCGTGGGTTTGTATTCCCGCATGAGGTCTGCGAGACGTTTGACATCTTCATGCACCGAAAGCAGGGGATAATCCCCCAAGTCGAACGCCTCGAAACTCGCCCCCAGTTGCCCGGCCGCCAGGGATGCTTCCTCATGACGGATTTTTTTGACGTTTTCCTCAGTCTGGTTGGGCTCCTTCCAGAGCTCACCCGACTCACCCCGCTCACCGTAGGAAAGGGCCACGACCTTCGCGTCTCCGCCATCTTTGACGAAGCGCGCAATCGCCCCGGCGCTGCGCCAGACGAAATCGGCACTGTGTGCCCCAACGACCAAGAGCTTTTTCTGAACCATAGGTTTTCCTCACGACGGTAAACAATCCCCGCAAGCAGGCCGCGGAATCCGCTGGCCGGACGGGCCGTAGATCTCATGGTAGCGCCCTACTGCCAAAATAAGCCACAAAGTTGTTGACAATAGGGACAACAACCCGATAGTTTGAGGCATCAAGACTTCAGGCCTCCTGAAAGTCGACGAGCCGAGGACACCTGCACTGCAGCAGCGGCGGAGAGAGAGCCGGCTGGCACTCTGCCTCAGCAGGGCGAGCGTCTGACCGACCCGCGAGCGTCGAAGCCCACGTAGCGCTGGGGAACCTCCCAGGCACCGAACACCCAAAGGAGAGAGTTCATGACAGCACAGAACCTTCAGCAGATCCTGGACAGCACGAATCCCGTGGACCTGATGCGCAACTCGCAGGTCGGCGCCTACGTCTACCCCGTAGTGGCATCCGAATTTTCCAACTGGCAAAGCGAAGTTCGCGCTTGGCGCGACACCGCCGTCTTGTTTGACCAGTCGCACCACATGGACAACCTGACCATCAAGGGTCCCGACGCCGAGAAGCTGATTTCGTACACGGCCATCAACTCGATGGCCAACTTCGAAGTGAACCGGGCAAAGCAGTACGTGCCTGTCACTCCCGCCGGCTTCGTTATCGGAGACGGCATCCTGTTCCGTGAAGCGGAAGATGAATTTGTTTACGTGGGCCGCGCCCCCGCAGCCAACTGGCTGCTTTTCCAGGCTGAAACGGGCGGCTACGACGTGGAAGTAGACATCGACCGCCGCTCCCCTTCCCGGCCCATGGGCAAGGCTGTCTCACGGAAGTACTGGCGCTTCCAGATCCAGGGACCCAATGCCTGGAAGGTCATCGAAAAAGTCAACGGTGGCCCGGTGGAGCAGCTAAAGTTCTTCACCATGTCCACCATGAATGTCGGCACCGAGACGGTCCGGACGCTACGGCACGGCATGGCCGGAGCGCCGGGACTGGAAATCTGGGGACCCTACGAGTCCTACGAACGCATCCGGGAGACCATCCTTAAGGCCGGCGAAGAGTTCGGGCTCAAGGCTGCCGGTGCCCGCGCCTACTCGTGCAACACCCTCGAGTCCGGCTGGATCCCCTCGCCGCTGCCCGCCATTTACAGCGGCGAAGAGCTGCGTCCTTACCGGGAATGGCTTGGCGCAGACAGCTACGAAGCCAACTGTGCAATCGCCGGCAGTTTCGTCTCGGAAAATGTTGAGGACTACTACAGCACTCCGTGGGCGCTTGGATATGGCTCATTCATCAAGTACGACCACGACTTCATCGGCCGTGAGGCCCTGGAAAAGATGGATCCCGCCAACCAGCGCCGCAAGGCAACTTTGGCCTGGGATGACGAGGACATGGCACGGCTTCACGCCTCCATGTACGACCGGGAACAGCCGAGCTACAAGTTCTTTGACTTCCCCAACGCCAACTACGGATCTGCCAACTTCGATTCGATCATCGACGAATCCGGTAAGGTCGTCGGCTTGTCCATGTTTACCGGATACAGCGCGAACGAGAAGAGGGCGCTGTCCCTGGCAGTTGTGGACCCCGATATTGAGGTCGGCCAGAAGCTCCGCGTCGTTTGGGGCGAGCCGGATGGCGGAAGCGGCAAGGCATCTGTCGAACCGCACCGGCAGACAGAGGTTGGAGTCGAAGTGGCCCCAACCCCGTACGCCTCGGAGGTGCGCGTAAGCTACCAGGCCGGCTGGCGCAACCTCGCTAACGCATAACCGTCTAACCGCTGTATCGGAATGGCATTAGTAGGGGCCCCACCTTCGGTGGGGCCCCTACTTCCAATACAGCGAAGAAAGCACCAAGAGGAGAAACCCTTGTTCGCACAAAAACCGCAGCCACAGGACATCGACGAAAGTGCCCTCGAGGTGCATCCCCCAAAAAGATCCGCGGCCGGTGTCAAGGCTGTCACCGTAGCCCTCGAACGGGGACTCACTCAGTCCGGCTTGGCACGCACCGCCCGGTCGATGCTCCGCGTCAACCAGCACAACGGCTTCGACTGTCCGGGCTGCGCGTGGCCGGAATCCATCACCGGCAGGCGCAAACCCGCGGAATTCTGCGAAAACGGCGCAAAAGCCATCGCTGAGGAGAGCACGCTCCGGACCGTCACACCAAAATTCTGGGCCGAGAACCCGGTCTCGGAACTGGAGGGAAAAAGCGAGTTCTGGCTCGGCAGCCGTGGCCGGATTTCGGAACCGGTCGTCCTTCATCCTGGGGACACACACTATTCACCGATCAGCTGGCCAGACGCGTTCGCGCTTATCAGTGAACACATCAACACCACCACCCCGGACCGGTGCGTGTTCTACACTTCTGGGCGGACGGCTAACGAAACTGCATTCATGTATCAGCTTTTCGCACGCAGCCTCGGAACCAACAATCTTCCCGACTGTTCCAACATGTGCCACGAGTCTTCAGGCTTTGCCCTCAACCCAACGATCGGCGTCGGCAAGGGCACGGTCTCACTCGAAGACCTTCACCACGCACAGCTCATTCTCGTCATCGGCCAGAACCCGGGAACCAACCATCCGCGCATGCTCTCAGCACTCGTGGAATGCAAGAAGAACGGCGGCAAGGTTGTCGCCGTCAACCCCCTGCCCGAGGCCGGGCTAATCAACTTTAAGGATCCGCACACCGTCGAAGGGGTCCTCGGCAACGGCGTCTCAATCGCCGACGAATTCCTCCAGATCAAGGTCGGTGGCGATCTCGCGCTCCTCCAGGCGCTGGGTCACCTGCTCCTCGAAGCCGAGAAGCTCGAACCGGGAAGTGTTGCAGACCACGCTTTTGTGGACTCCCAGACTGAAGGCTTCGATGCCTACAGGCAAGCCCGCGGGGCCATTGACTGGCCAGCCACAATCGAGGCGACCGGCCTTAGCCGCTCCGAGATCGAGACGGTCGCGGAATTACTGGTTGCGTCGAAGGCAACCATAGTGTGCTGGGCACTCGGGCTGACCCAGCAACCACATTCCGTCAACACACTAAAAGAGATAATTAACCTGCTGCTCCTGCAGGGGAACTTCGGCAAACCCGGCGCCGGGGCATGCCCGGTGCGGGGGCACTCGAACGTCCAAGGCGACCGGACAATGGGCATTTGGGAGAAGCCGACTGAAAAATTCATCGCTGCACTTGAGGAGGAATTCGGCTTTCCGATGCCGCGGGAGCACGGCTTTGAGTCAGTTGAGACGCAGCACGCACTTGAGGCCGGGGACGTGGACGTATTCGTCTCCATGGGTGGAAACTTTCTATCCGCAGCATCCGACACGGCCGCCACTGAGGCCGGGCTCAAGCGCACCGGGCTAACAGTGCACATCTCGACCAAACCCAATCGGTCCCACGTGGCACACGGCCACACATCCCTCATCCTCCCCACGCTGGGCAGGACCGACGTGGACGACAAGCACCCGGGCGGCCGACAGTTCGTCTCGATCGAAGACTCCATGTCTGTCGTGCATTCCTCACAGGGCCGGCTCCGTCCTGTCTCGGAACACCTCCTGGCAGAGCCGGTAATCGTTGCCCGGATGGCCCAGGCGGTCTTTGGCGACAGCCACCCCGTGGACTGGAAGGCAATGGCAAACGACTATGACGTCATCCGGGACCACATCTCCCGTGTCATCCCCGGATTCGACGATTTCAATCTACGCGTGAGGAAGAAGAACGGTTTCGTCCTGCCCATCCCCCCACGCGACACTAGGACCTTCGCGACTGAGATCGGCAAAGCCCGGTTCACGGTCAGCCCATTCGAGTACCTCAAGGCGCCGGTCGGCCACCTGATCCTTCAGACCCTGCGCAGCCACGATCAGTACAACACCACTATTTACGGCCTCGACGACCGATACCGCGGCATCTCTAACGCCCGTCGAGTAGTCCTGGTGAACCCTGAGGACCTCGAAGCCCTCGGGTTCTCCGACCGCGAACTCGTGGATGTCGTCTCTACGTTCGACGGCTCTGAACGCCGAGCCGAAGGCTTCCGCGTTGTTGCCTATCCAACCGCGAAGGGGTGCGCCGCGGCATATTATCCTGAAGCCAACGTCTTGGTACACAAGGATCTCGTTGCTCGCGAATCCAATACGCCCGGCTACAAGGCCGTCACAATACGCTTAGAAAAGAGCTGAATCGCTCCCGTTTCTATCGGAATCCAACACATGAACTCATAAGTTCGGTCCAGTGAACTCCGCGGACATTGTCATGCCAATCCGGCTGCGGGTAGGAACTGCCCTCCGGCGATACTCGGGTTCACAAGATCCGGTCTCGGACGGCGATCGACCGGGCCAGGATAGGCCCATCAGTTTCACTGGTCGGCTCCGGGACAAAGGAACCGCCAAGCCGACCACGCGTGTCGAGCAGGGTAAGTACCCGTTCGTGTTGCCTGACCCAGTCAGAGCCCTCACGCTAATTTACAAAAGCACTGTAGCCCGTTATGGCTCGACCCACTATCAACGTATTTATCTCCCTTGATCCTTCATAGGAATAGAGCGATTCAGCATCGGTAAAGAATCGGGCAACGCCGGCATCGAGTGTGATGCCATTTCCCCCCACAACCTCACGCGCCAGCGCAACCGTCTCTCTCATTCGGTCGCAAATCCACGTCTTGGCCATGGCTGAATCTTCGTCCCGTTCGATGCCGGACTCGCGGAGTTGAGCCAGGCGCACTGCCATGCCTAACGAGGCCGTCACGTTCCCCAGCATACGGACAAGTTTTTCCTGGGTGAGCTGAAAACTTGCGAGCGGCCGTCCAAACTGTTGCCGCTCCAAGACGTATTCGAGGGCGGCTTCATAAGCGCCCGCCTGCAGCCCTGCAGCATTCCACGCAACATCGGGACGAAGCGACCGCAATATCGCGTTGACATCAGAAAACGAGTTGATGTTCTGGAGCCGGTACGACTCATCCACCTCGACGTCCGTGATGAGGATGTCCGAGTTATTCACCATGCGCAAGGAGATTTTCCGTTCGATCTTCTCCAGCTGCATTCCCGGGGCATCAGACCTTGCCATGAAGGCCTTGACCTCTCCGTCGGCAACGTCGCGAGCCATGATGATTATGTACTCGGAAAAGGCAGCATTGCCGATCCATCGCTTTGTTCCGTTGAGGACCCACTTGTTGCCGACACGCCGAGCTGTCGTGCTGAGTCCACGGGCAACGTCCGACCCGTGCTCGGGTTCGGTTAGCGCAAAGGCCCCCGTCATCTCAAAAGACGTTATTAGGGGGTCCCATTCGGCCGCTTGTTCCCGGCTACCGCCTTCGCGGACCAACGTTCGAAACATTCCGACCTGCCCGTTGTAGAGGATGCCTACGGATGAGTCTGTCCTTGCTAGTTCGAAATTCCGGAAGCCGACGAAGAGGTGCCGGGGTTCGGCCCCATCACCACAGAGTTCCGGCGGGGACGCGAGGTTGAGCTCAGCCATGGGCCGCCTGAGCTGAATGGGTGTTTCGGCCCTCTCCCAGTAGTCGTTCAGCAGCGGACGGGCTTCTTGATCGAGAAACGTCCGAAGGCGGCCCAGCAATGCCAGCTCCTTCTCAGTCAGCAGACTTTCGTAGCTGTACAGGTCCGACCGGGAGTAGAGAGCAGTTGCCCTTACTGGATCAATGGATTGTGAAGCCTTCAGTCTCGTCACTTTGCAAAGCCCAACAATTTCACTGCGTTGTCTTTGAGGATCTTGGGACGGACATGTTCTTTGATTTCCAGCTTGTCGAAATCGGCCAACCAACGGTCCGGGGTTATTGCGGGGAAGTCGGAACCAAAAAGGACTTTGTCCTGAAGGATGGAATTGGCGTTCCTAATCAAGTTGGGAGAGAAGTACTTCGGTGACCATCCTGAGAGGTCGATCCACACGTTGGCCTTATGCGTTGCTATGGAGATGGCCTCGTCCTGCCACGGGACCGACGGGTGGGCCATGATTATCTTCAACTCAGGGAAATCGGCGGCCAAGTCATCGAGCAGCATGGGGTTAGACAAACGCAATTTGATACCGAACCCGCCAGGCAGCCCAGCACCGATCCCGGTTTGGCCTGTATGGAAGATGACTGGCAACCCCAGCCCCTGCAGGACTTCAAACAGCGGATAAAACGCAGTGTCACTGGGGTCGAAATTCTGCACGCTGGGATGAAACTTGAAGCCTCGGACGCCGAAATCCCCTGCGAGCTTCCGGGCTTGCTCGACCGCCGCCGGACCCTTCAGCGGGTCCACGCTGCCGAACGGTATTAGTACGTCGTTGTTTCGTGCCGCACCCAAGGCAATCTCTTCGCTGCTGTTGGGCCGCGTCTTCATGGCTGTAGATGAGTCGACCGTGAACACCACCGCTGCCATTGATCGCTCACGGTAGTATTCGGCGATTTCATCCAGGCCGGGGCTTGAGTCCCGTCCCCCGAAGTAGGCGTCCGCAGCGTCTAGTAAGACCTGGGGAAGCGCGGAGTGGCCATGATCATCGGCCTCGATGTGGACATGGGTGTCGACCGCTTTCAGGGCGGCGAAATTGATTTTTGATTCGTATGTCATGTGGTGGCGTTCTTTCGTTAGCGGCCCACAGCCAGGACCTGCGGATGAGATCTGTAGCGTGATAGTGAAGGGTCAGGTACGACTTGGGTACTGTCCGACTTCTGACTATCGGGCCTGGTCGGGGGAGCCCGTTTTCTCGTTGGCCGAAGCAACAACCTTCAGTGCGGACATGTCCAGCTTTCCGCTTGGGCTTCGCTCCAGGGAGTCCTTTATGAGTATCCGCTTGGGCTTTTTGAAGCCGGCGAGCTGGGCACCGACATAACTGGCCAACTCTTGTTCGGTGACTTGGGAACCTGCGTTCACGGCCACGATGGCAGTCAACGCTTCTCCCCACTTCTTATCCGGCATGCCGAAGGCAACGGCGTCAATGACGGCCTCGTGACTCATCAGAGTTTCCTCTACTTCAGCGGGGAAAATTTTCTCCCCACCGCTGTTCACCACAGAGCTTCCGCGCCCCAGCAGCTCTATGTAATGGTCCACTTTGACTTCAACGAAATCGCCAGGCATGACGTGACGAACACCGTTCAGTACCGGGTAGGTTTGCCGGGTCTTTTCCTCATCCTTGAAGTACCCCTTGGGCAAAGTTCCCTTGTAGGCTAAGACACCGATTTGGCCCGGACGGTCCTGAACTTCTTCCATGGAGTCGCTGAGCACCACGGCGCCCTCGGCCAGGCGTAGCCGTGCCGGCAGATCCTCACCACTTGTACTGATCCCGATCGCATACGGACCACCCTCCGTGGAGGCCAGAATGTCGGCAATCGTAATGTCTCCTAGGGCGTGAAGCTGCCTTTTACTCTCATCACTGAATCGCATGCCAGAGCTTATTACCGTGCGCAGACTGGGCAAATGGGTCTCACCTGTTGCATGCAACGCTTCTATCAGCGGCTGCGCGACGGCATCTCCGGCCAGAATCAGGCGCGTAACCGCTTCGGAGACGATCACATTGGCCGCATCGGAAGGATCGAAGCTCGGTGAGGGAAGTATGACCAGCGTTCCGCCCAAGACGAAGGTATTCATCGCGTTGAAGAGGGCCGTCGCGTGCATGAAGGGGGCTAACGGAAGCGTTACCGTGTCGGGCAATGCCGGATCCGTCGCCACAGACACGACTTCTTCCAAGGTTGAGGGCCTCTTCAGACCCAATGCCCCATAGATGGAGAACATTTGAATATCCAGTAGATCGCCCACAGACCAGACCACAGCCTTTGGTCGTCCTGTGGTTCCGCCCGTATATATCAGCAGCTCATCATCGTTGCTGAGGTTCCTGGCGGAAAGCTCGGCGAATGACTCGAATTCACGGAAGTCGACTACGCCTTCCCGTGGTTTGGGTTCTGGAAGGTCATTTACCTGGAGAAGGGTTGCCGGCAGGCGTGAGTCGGACCGCATGTTCATTACGGTGTCGGCCATGGACGACGTGAAGATCAGTGCGGACGCTTCGCAGTTTTCCAAGAGGGGCAGAACTTCGCGTTCGCGGTACCTAAAATTGATTGTCACTGGTACTGCGCCAATCTTGAAAGCTGCATAAAGCGCGATCAAATACTCAGCCCTGTTGTGCATGTAGATGGCGATTTTGCTGCCGCGGTGCAGGCCATGCTCGACAAACAGTGATGCGAGCTTCGCGGCATCGCGATCAAATTCGCCGTAGCTAATTCTCACCTCACCGGCGACTATGGCGGTTTTCTCAGGAAGTTTCTCAGCGACGCATCGCCAGATCTCGGCGTAGTTGCCACGCATCTTGGCGTCCTTTCTTTACTTACTGATGGGCTGGATTGTGGCACCGGATGGCTGTTCCAGAGGCTGGAATTGTTCAGCCCATGCTGCAGAGATTGAGCTTGGGGTCCAGCCCCCGTCACGGTATTGGGCGGCGCGTTCTGCCGGATGCGAATACAACGTGATTTTGTCGCCACCGATTCCGATTGCCTGGCCGGTGACATTTGCAGCATCATCGGAGGCAAGCCACACCACGAGCGGCGCAACGTCCTCCGGTCCTCCCAAGGCGTGGTCTCGGCGGATGTCTCTGGGAAGTGGCTCGCCTGCTTCGAAAGACTTGTAAAGTTCTGCGTATGCCGGAATGGTGGCAGTCATAGCGGTCATCGCTGTGGGGATCACAACGTTGGCAGTGATATTAGCTCTCGCTAGTTCCAGCGACCAGGTACGGGCCATGGCGACAATCCCTGCCTTTGCGGCCGCATAATTGGTCTGGCCGAAGCTGCCGAACTGACCCGCCGGCGAGCCTATTAGAATTATTCGACCGCCCTCGCCTTGCTCTCGCATGGCACTTGCGGCTGCCCGTCCACAGGTGAACGCACCGCGGAGGTGGGTGTTTATGACGGCATCGAAGTCCGCATCGGACATTTTCCACAGAACTTTATCCCTAAGCACCCCTGCGTTCGCGACCATGATGTCCACGCGGCCGAATGCTTCTTGGGCAGCTCTTATCAATGCCTCGGCGGACTCCGTCGATCCAACCGGCGCTACGACGGCAATGGAGCGCCCGCCCGTCGCAATGATTCTCCTTACCACCTCGTCAGCGGCGTCGGAGTCCACATCGTTGACGACCACGGCCGCATTAGCGGCTGCGAGGGCCAAGGCGTAAGCCCGACCGAGGCCGCGCCCGCTGCCCGTCACGATGGCCACCTTGCCAGTAAGATCAGTCGCGCTCATTTGTAATACCTCAAGACCAGTTGTGCCACGCAGGCAGGTTTAGGGGATGTAGAAACTTCAAAAACGACATCGACTTGTATCTGGTAGCCACCCTCTATAGGGGAAACGGCGCCAATGGATCCGTTAACGCGGACACTGGATCCCACCGGCACGGGGGCCGGAAAGCGTAACCTGTCTAGCCCGTAGTTGACGCCAGTCCCCATGTCCACAACTTCGAAAATCTCGGCCATGAGAGGCACAACAAGGCCCAGGGTGAGGTAGCCGTGGGCGATCGTCGTTCCGAACGGGCCCTTAGCCGCTACATCGGGATCCGTGTGAATCGGATTATTGTCACCTGACAGGTCTGCGTATCGCTGGACTTCCTGCTGTGTTATCTCCCGCCAGCTGGAAGGGCCAAAAGTCCTTCCAACGAGCGTCGGTAGTTCATCGACAGTGGTTTGCAGCTTCTCGACGACTGATGGCGTCATGAATATCTCCTTCTCGCTTCTGAGCACGTCGTGGGCCGCCTTAATGACTGAACTTCCCTTTTCGATCGCTCTTCGATCTTCAGGCTACCTGTTTAAAAAGTCAAGAATATTTATCAGGTTGCCTGAAGACTTTTAGGCGCATGGTCAGGTATATTGGTCGTGGCAACCAAGGTAGACGGCCGAAGCGGGTTGATCTCAGAACGGAGTGGCAGTGGAATCGGCGAGTGGCAGCTTTCTCTATCTCATAAAGCAAATTGAACTTGGGCTCAGACCTCACCTCGAGGAAGCCGTCTCACTTGAAGGCATGACTTCAGGCCAGTACACGGCACTGACAGTGCTCGAAAGACGCCCAGGGTTGACCTCCTCCGAACTTGCGAGACGCTCGTTTGTCAGGGCACAGACCATGGCCGAAACGATTCAGAACCTGACAGAGTCTGGCCTGATAAAAAGGGAGCATGACCCGGAAAACCGGCGCCAGTATCTTCTGTTTCTGACGCCGGAAGGCAAACGCGTCATTGACGCCCTCCGAGAACCAGTGGCTGCCGTGGAGACTCGACTCCTGAAATATTTGGATTCCAATCAAAAGAAAGCGTTTGCCCGCTACCTAAGGGCCTGCAGGGACGCGCTCGGCGAAGTATCCCTCCGGGAATAGCCGCAGTAGCACGAAACAATGCCAGACAGCAAAGAAACGCATTGACGGGTGGACGTGCAGCCCGCGCGGTGAACGGCGCCGCTCGCTAGCTGAGTCAGCCTCTACTACTCGTCAGACAGCAACGGCTACTGAGTGCCGTTCTACCTCCCCAGCCCCGGCGACATTGAAGTCGGTCATCGGGCCTTAACTACCCCGAAAGAGGTCAACGTGGACCTACGCCAACGAATCGATAAAGCTCCCATGACTCGGTTCCAGTACGCCGTGATTGGGATTTGCTTCCTGCTCAACGCTGTCGACGGCTTTGACGTCATGGCGACGGCCTTTACGGCCAACGGTCTGGCAAAGGAATGGACTCTAACTCCGGCGGCATTGGGCTTCCTGCTCAGCGCCGGGCTCTTCGGCATGACGATCGGATCGCTGGTCCTTGCACCGTTGGCTGATTCACTGGGCAGCCGCCGAGTCATTCTCCTGAGCATTACCCTGGCGACAGCCGGCATGCTGTTATCGGCCATTGCGCAGTCCGCGGGCCAGCTGGGAGTACTCCGCCTTGTCACAGGTGTGGGTGTGGGCGGCATCCTGGCATGCACAAACGTGCTAGCAAGCGAGTACTCCTCACTCCGTCGCCGTGGACTGGCTGTGAGTATTTATGCGCTCGGTTACCCGATTGGCGCGACACTCGGAGGATTCGCCGCTATCGGACTTCAATCCGGGTTTGGCTGGCGTGCGGTCTTCCTTTGCGGCGGCATTTTGTCGCTTTTGGCGATGGCTGGTACCGCCCTCCTTTTGCCGGAATCAGCTGAATTCCTGAACGAGCGTCAACCTCGGAATGCTTTGCAAAAGATCAACTCCATTGCCAGGAAGATGGGACATCCGCCGGTTGAAGCGCTTACTCCGAGAAGGGCAGTCCAGCTCCGGAGAGGCCTGAAGAGCAGTAGAGTAGCCCGGCTCCTTTCCGCCGAGTACCGCAAACGGACGATATTGCTGTGGATTACATACTTCTGCGTTCTGGGGGGGTACTACTTCGTGGCAAGTTGGACGCCAAGACTGCTCGTCACGGCCGGCATGAGCGAAAGTCAGGGCATGACCGGGGGTGTTCTGCTCACGGGCGGCGGAGTGGTGGGAACGATCGCCTTGGGACTGCTAACCGCGAGGTTCTCTGTCCGGAAGGTTCTTATCGTGTATCTCGGAGCGTCGGCCGTTTTCGTCACTGTATTCAGCCAATCGATGGGAATGCTCACCCTCGCTCTTTCGGTGGCAGCAGCCATCGGATTCGCTACGGTCGCTTGCATGGCTGGGCTCTACGCCATGACGCCACCACTCTTCGAACCGAGCATTCGAGTAACCGCAATTGGATTCGCCAGTGGAATGGGCCGCCTGGGTGGCATCGTTGCTCCGATTCTGACCGGCTTCCTGCTCCAAGCCTCTTGGACCCCCGGCCAGCTCTACCTCGCCGTGGGTGGTCTCTTCGCTGTAGGGGCAGTGTCCATGATCTTCTTGAAAGTTCAACCGCCAAGCAGGGACGAGTCCGTTCTCACCATAGCCAAGGAACGAGTCACCACATGAGCAATCAACGGTCGTGGTTTCCACCATGGCATTGCACGGTGACCCATTTTGTGCGGGTCAAAACACCGACCACGGGTCCAGACAGTGACATGAGTCCGGCTCGGGAGCACGCATGCCAGATGACCATGGCCAACGTGAAAAGCCTGAGCTAGCGAAACGCTTCTGCATTTCTCGGCGCGTCCATACAAAGGGATATGGACAGGACTGTTTCACGCGGGGTCCGGAAACCGGCCTGCCGGTGCATGTTTCGGTTCTACCGGTGTGGGGTCCTGGTGTCCTGCTTTGTCGCAGTTGGAGAAGGCGCCTTGGGGGTCTAGGAAGACGCGCATTTGGTGGTTGGTGTGATCGCGCTACTGACGCTGATTCCTGTGGCACCGTCGAGTCGCGAATGTTCCCAGGCCCGCTGCAGAGCCTCTACGCGGCAGACTGCCTCGGGTGGGACTACGATTCCACGCACCATTTGGCACTCCTGTTATCGATGTCCCGTACACAGGTGGGCAGCAGCTTACGTGCAGGAACCCTTCGTCCGGGCCGAACATCAGCTGGCGTTGCTGCCGGCTCAGCGCAGGGCTCCGTGCTGGCGGCCTGTGTCGTTGCCGGTTCGGCGAACAGCGTGATTTCTCTCGCCTGTTGTCTGTCTCCTACGTGGTGAACGGCTTGCTGTACAGGAAAAATTGACCGGCGCTGACAGCTTTTCTGCTTTCCGACAAGATCGGATGGTCACCGGAGCAGTATGGAGGGCGGACGGCGGAAGTCATGGCAGGCCGCAACTACAACACCACTGACCGCAGCAGTACCCCGGGGCCTGCCAGGATCCGGGTCCTGCGGCAGTCAGACGCACAGTCACTTTTCACATCAAACCGCATGAATCAGGTTTCGGCACATGGCGCAGCACAGTAGCCTCGAGAGCGTCACCCTGAGGTACACCCCAACCTGACGTAGGAGCGCCTGGCCAGGGAGGATTAGCCTATCCGTGGAGTTCAGCTCCTGTTCTCAGACCCCTGCCGTCCTGCAAGAGTGGACATCGCGAGTCCCAGCCCAACCGATGTCCAGCAAGCCTCGATTCTTCGGACTATTTCGATGATTCTCGGGCTACTGCGCCGCCGGTTCCTGCCCCTCCGACTGTCAGGGTGGGATCTGAGAACATCATGAGCCTCTGTCAGTAAAACTGAATTCTCCCCTATTCTGACGCCAATGCAGATCGTCGCATCAAATTTCACGTGCCAGATGAGGACGGCGACCGGCGCCCCCCGAGTTGCCCGCCACACCCCGTCCAACGCTGCTCTACGGCGAAGGCGACCTCCGGGAGCCTTGAAGGGTGCGGCGTGTAACATGCCCTCCTACGGTTTCTGCTCCTCGGACGTAGGCCCGATAGCTACTTGACCGGATATCCGTTCCTCTTCCATACGGCTCAGGGCCATCGCTTCGCCGCTGCTGCCGGCGATCGTAACTGCCCGCTTGTGCCGTTGCAGGGTGATGGCACAGCCAATAGGCGCTCCAGCGTCCCGGCTCAGGGATGCGGCCGCGTGCGGTCAGTCCATCCAGAAAGCCTTTGAGGTCTTCGCTGCCAGCAAGGAGCTGGTGAAGTTGCTGAAAGTCCTCGTTCTGCGCATCTCTGTCCACAAGATCCATGCTAGGAGCAGGGGACCGCGAACAACAGAATTTGCGGAATGACCGAGTTATTGGTCCGTGGCCCTCCCGCTTTCGTCTGGCCTGGGGCGGAGTGCCCGGCTGTAGCTGGCGCGCCGGCCGTTGACGCCGAGGGTGTTGAGGGTTTCGTTCAGGGCGTGCGCCAGCAGGTCCCGTTCCCGGGCCGGGAAGCTCAGCACACCGTAGACGTAGGCATCGACTTCAATCAGGCCGGATTCTCCTCCGATGCCGAAGTATCTGATCCAGATCTGTTCAAGGGTCAGTGGTGCAGCCTCGAATGCCAGCCGGAAACCCTGGCGTTGTTCATCCTCATCCCCTGCGGCCGCCCAAAGTTCAGCCCTGGTCATGAGCGAGTCCTGGCGTGGACTCGAGGATTTCTTCTGCAACTGCCTGCAGCGTCCGGTTCTCGTTCAGGGCCCTGTCCATCAGGTGGAGTATCGCCTCATGGTTTCCCATGCCCCGGCTGGCCATGACGATCCCCTTGGCGGTGCTGATGATGTCCCGGTGGGTCAGTGTTGTCTTGAGTTGATCGCTGAGCATCCGGCCACGCTCCCTGGCCTGGGCATTGGACAGGAAGATCGAGGCCTGGGCCGCCAATACCTCCAGCAGCCGGATCAGTTGGGGCGTGGCGGCATTGGGCTGCGGCCAGTAAATCTTGATGGCCCCGAAAGCCAGGTCCCCTGTAAGAAGGGGGACGCTCAGGCAGGAGCGTAAGCCCAGCTCGTCTGCTGCCATGCCCCATTCAGGCCAGCGGAGGTCCGTGCGCACATCCGAGATATCCACCGGGTGCCCCGAGGCCCATGCGCTCAGGCACGGCCCCTGCCCAAGATCGTATTGCAGCGCGTCGGCCTCCACCACGATCCTGCCTGTGGACGCTGTGCTGCTGCGGCTGCCGTTGGTATCCATCAGGGAGACGCCCGCTCCGACGGCGTCATGCACCGCCAGGACCGCGGCTTCAGTGATGAGGGCCAGGGCGTGGGCGACCGTATCCTCGCTCAGGATAACGTCGGACAACCGTGCAAACACTGCCGCCAGCTCATCGGCCAGCGGCAATTCAGTATCTATAACCGCGTCGATTCCAGCGTCCAGGTCCTAGGTGAACCATGCGCTTATCTCCTCATTGGAGCACACATCACCCGCACAAGCCACCGTCCAAGAGGTGCCTTCCCGGCGGCATCGGACACCCACTTCGGGGGGTGGATGAGGCAACACCCGGGGCCCAGTCGCTGACCACCGGCCCCGTATCCGCACCCGCAGGTTAACTGGATTCTGCCACCGCTAAATCACAGGCGGTGTGGGTATTTCTTACCCGTCTTCCCCTGGCGGAAGCGCTACGTTGATGATTCGCCGCCAGCCAGCGCGTGAGCGCTGGCAGCGGCGAACTACCGGACTTTGGGCTGGCTTCCGCCCTGCTGCAGAAGATTCCTCAGAGGCCAAGCGCCGCATTTGCTTCACGACCACCCTCATGGTCGCTTCTGCTCGCCGCCCCAGTCAAAAAAGTTCGGCGGTGCTACTGCGGCTTTGGACGGAGTAATGAACCATAGCGATAGTGGACGCCGTGCACGCTTCTCCACAGTCGGACTGGGGCTGAGCGGCCCCGCTCCCTCCGCGATGTCCACGATCAACGAGAGCGGTTCACCGGATGGCAGCGGCAGCCCGCACAGAACGGTCTGGACAGAACGGGGAGGAACTCCCTAAATTCAGAGAAGGAGCCCTGCCCGGTGCAGACAAGGACCCCCTCCTTGGTGACCTCTGCACGGGTGCACATGGGACACCGCTGTAGAAACGCGGCGGTCAAGAGCGCCCGCCGAGAAAGAGCCAAAAATGGCCGACTCGCATTTTGAAGATTTTCTTAACGAAGCCACTACACCGGAATATGACACCGACTGCCCACTGGACCCTGACTGCCTCTACGGCCTGTATGTCAGCTGGTGCCTGATCCATGACATTGAGCCAAGACCCGATGCCACGTTCCGTGCCGGCATGTACCGATGCGGCTTCGATGTCCACGACAGCCGCCTTCGCATGCGAGGACCGGCCGCGGCTGACTACATCCTCGCCAGCTACCCCGCCGCCACCTGACCAACCGGGAACGCCGCAAGCATTCCGGCGGTTCCGGGCTGCCCAAACTCAAGCTTCAAGATAGGCTTTCGCTTCCGCCAAGGCTCCCGACCAGCCCGCGGCGTTATCGTCGAGCGCGTCCCGGCGTTGCACCTCAGCCATTCCGGTGAAGTCGAAAAAGCTTTCGCGGACGCGAAGGGAGCACATGCCGTCCCCGTCGGCCCCCACCCAAAACTCCACGAGCGTCGGCCGCATCATGTCCTCGCCCTCTGGCGTTTGCTGCACCCAACGGAAGGCCGCATAGCGGGGCTGGCAGAGAACGACCGTGTGAATGGCCAAGGCACCGTACCTCTCATCCAGGACGACCCGCTCGCCTGGACGATTGCCCTCGATAACCACCGGGGGCACCGCGGTGCGGGTAATGAACCATTCCGGACGGCTCACCAGAGGCCAAATAGAATCGGCACCCACCGCGATCACGATCGAGCACTCTACGTAATCAGCCGTCTCACTCACACCCGGTCCCTCCAAACTGCGCGCCGAACTGGAGCTGCACGATCACGGAACTGCTCATGCACCTAATCATGCTTCGCCGAGCCCCGTTCCGCCGGACCCGCAACTCTGATGTCACCGCAGTGCCCGTTAGCCGGTCCGTAGCCGAGCCTCAGGAGTGGCGGAGATGCCTATTCGGGCACTTCCAAACAGAACCCGCACTCGCAATGCAGGACGCGGGTGGAAAGGTAAACATCCAGAGTGTCGTCGTCAGCTTCACTTCGGGTCGGGCGTGCTGAGAACCGGTGCAGTTCCGATCCGGCCCGTGTCATTGGTCGTCCGCAGTGCAGATATCGGGAGCCGAAGATCAGCACGTCCCCCGTCTGGTCCGACCGCCCCAACACTATTGACAGATCAGCGACGCTGGCAGGATGTTCGCTGAAGAGGCTACACCGGCCGCAGACGTAGGAGACCAAGACAACGTCGGCGGCGCGTTCGGGCAAATCAGCGACCGATCTCATCACGAGGTGCTGATCGGTGCCGCAATGGTCGCACATCAACGGCAGGATCCGCGGCAGTCCTCCGCCGCCGGGCCGGAAGCTGGGAGATTCCAGGGACATCAGCGTGCGTGGGTGTGGCTGGAGAGGATGTCATCCTCGGGGCGCACTCTTCGATGCACAACCCGCCACTGGGGACAAGGGGACGGAGGCGCATGCCCGGCCGGGAAAGTCAGCCTGGTCCGCGGCCGGGCCCAAGCCGAAGGTTGGCCGGGGGCCCGGAAGACGGCGTCGCGGAGGAGTGGCGGGAAGATGGAGGTGGCCATGGCAGGCTCTTTCCTCGACGTGCGGTCTGGGCCGCCATGTTGCTACAGCAGCGTAACCTCCCGACGCTGCACATCGCCCAGAGGGTCCTGAAGGAAGCGTTTCACCTACCCAGGGACTTCTACCGAGAAACCTATCTTCTGCTGACGGGCCTTGTACAGAGACGGGAGACCGTCCGCCTCCCTGCCGACCGTTATGCTCCATGTCGGCGCCGTTGCTCCTCAATCCCGTTACCCACTTCAGGACGGGACCATGGCACATGGCGGCCGGTACCACCAAAATAGTCACCAGTGGCGGCCGCCGAGCATCGAAGAAACACCAGTCACCGGGACTGATTTTCTGGAGCGGCTGCCCTCCGAGGTTATGAATATCCGCGCAACTCCGAGGCTGCGGCACGTGTCCCAGCCAGCTTTTTGCGGTCACCGCGGCTCAGTTCGAGGCCGTCCAGCGAGCATCGCCCTGGGGCGAGCGTGCAATCGTCATCCTTTCGACGGGCGCCGTGACGGAGGCCCGTCGATAGACTCGAAGGATCATCTGCCCGTGCGCGTTTGGGGAACAGCCATGAGCGAAGCTCTCGTCCATATCGACCAGTTTCGGATGGATTTCGGTGACAAAACCGTCATCCGGGACCTGTCCTTCGACGTCCACCGGGGTGAAACGTTCGGCTTCCTGGGCAGCAACGGCTCCGGGAAGACCACCAACATCCGGGCGCTGCTGGGCATCTACCAGCCCACCGCCGGGACACTCCACATTGACGGGAAGCCGTTCCGGCCCGAAGACGGCGGACGGCTGGGGTATTTACCCGAGGAGCGCGGCCTGTACAAGAAGGAAAAGGTCATCGAGGTGATGACCTACTGCGGCCGGCTCAAGGGCCTGGACCGGCACGCCGCCAAGACCTGGTCCTTGGAGTACCTGGAGCGCGTCGCTTTGGCGGACAAGGCCGGCGTGCAGCTGGACAAGCATGCCTTCCACCCCCGTCAGGGCTGGTTCCATCACACCGGATGCCCGAGCGGAAGCAACGCCTGCTGCGGGACAAGTCGCCGCAGTCCGCTGCAGTCCTGCCGCGTTAGATCATCAAACAAGGGGCGCGTTTCGGATACAGGGCTGACCTGGAAGAACGACTAAGCATCCCCTGCGCTGTCGCCTAACAGGACGTATATCTGTTCTCGTTTTCCCTTGGACCTCCCTTGGCGAAGGAATCGTGCGCCTGCCCAGTGGTTTTCAGTGACCCCCATCGGCCGTGCTCGGGGGCGCTTTAGTCAACCGCTCTAAAGCGGGAGGCATGCATTGACGCCCTATCCTTGTGTTCTTTCAGCTCCCCAAACGGGCCGACTTTCTAAATGGGGATCCGAATGGGGACAGAGCTTGGAAGAGCTTACTAAGCGTGCTTATGATGTTTCTTCGAGCGGCAAGCAGGGTCCGCCCGCACCGCCTGCAGCACTTGTTGCGGGGCAATGGCTGGAAGGCTCTTATCCTCATCTCCATCACGTATGGGTTTCAGACCAGCGCCCCCTTCGCTGTTTCTGGGCTTCCCTGTCGTCAGCTCGATCCGCAGACCGGACTCAAGGAAGAATTGGACTCCCTTGGGCAACGGCGCGTCCCCTGAGGCAATAGTCGGCAACTGAGCCGGTATTACCGAGAGCATGAGTCCTCCGGCTGCGGTGCTGAGGCCGTCCGGAGGAGACTGGGAGGAACAACATTTTTGGCTAGTCCCACCGAACCCAACTTAGGAGCACCGTATGCAAGTCCCTGAACCCCGAGGACCGATCAGTTCTGGATTGATTAACCTCCTCGCCGGGGACCCCAGCGCCGACCCAGCGGCGCTGACCGCCCTGCATGCCCTCGTTGCCGAAGGGGGACTCACCATCGGTGATGCGCTCGATGAGGACTTCCAGCTCGCTTTGTTCTGCCTGTATGAGCTGCACTATGGAGGACTGAACGGCGTCGATGACCGTTGGGAGTGGAACCCCGGGCTGATCGGGATCCGCCACCTGCTCGAAGAGCCATTCGAGCAGTGGCTACGCTCCGAGGCAGGTCCCGTCATTGCCTCGGTCCGGCCCGCCGGTGAGGGTAACCCCGACAGCGACGCCGTCGCAGCACTCCTGTTTAACCTGGCGGCCCGCGATGGTGGTCCAAGCGTTTCGCGCCATGTGGCGAAGAAGGCGACAATCGGGGAGCTTCGTGAATTTCTGATTCATAAGTCGATATATCAGCTCAGGGAAGCGGACCCGCACACTTGGGCTATCCCCCGCCTCACCGGCAGAGCCAAAGCGGCTCTCGTGGAGATCCAGGCAGACGAGTACGGCGGCGGGCGCCGGGAACGCATGCACAGCGAAATGTTCGCCCGGACCATGCGGGGGCTCGGGCTCAATGACAGCTACGGCGGCTATATCGACGCGGTGCCTGCCATTTCTTTGGCATCGGTGAACCTGATGTCTCTGTTCGGTTTGAACAGAAGGTTACGCGGAGCCATCGCCGGGCACCTGGCGTTATACGAGATGACGTCCTCTCGGCCGAACCAGCTCTATGGGAACGGATTTCGACGCCTGGGCTTCGGCACCGATGTGACAGGCTACTTTGATGAACACGTCGAGGCAGATGCGGTCCACGAACAAATCGCCGGGCGTGACCTCGCCGGCGGCCTTGTGGAGGCTGAACCGGGCCTCCTTGAGGATGTCCTCTTCGGTGCGGCCGCGGTTTCCTGTATCGACGTACGCTTCGCGTCCCATCTCATGGACGCCTGGGAGAACGGCCGGTCCTCAATGAGGCAGCCGGTGCCCGCTACGGCATGACTAGCTGCAACCGTACCCTGATCCCTGGCGCGGAATACATTCTGCCCCTGCGATGGGTTGATGACTCGGCACTGGCTGACCTCGTACGCTATCTGGAAGCTTTGTGTGAATGGATCGCGGTGACGGTCGTCGACGGGTCACCGGACGCACTGTTCGAACGCCACACCGACTGCTTTCCCTCGGCCGTAAATCACGTTCGTCCAACCCCCGGAGCGGCGGGCAACGGCAAAGTCGCCGCCGTAATGACAGCTGTACGCCTCAGCACGGCGGAACGACTCGTCATTGCCGACGACGACGTGCGGTACACCCCGGAGGGTCTCAACGCGGTGATCGCCGGCCTCGACCGCGCCGATATCGTCAGACCTCAAAATTACTTCACAACCTGGCCGTGGCACGCACGCTGGGATACATCCCGTACCCTCATCAACCGGGCCTTTGCCGGTGACTTCCCCGGGACTCTGGCCGTGAGTCGAGCCGCGCTCCAGGCGACGGGGGGCTACGCACCGGTCTTATTCGAAAACCTTGAGCTCATACGTACCGTGACGGCCGCCGGAGGCCGGGAAGAACAAGCCACCGCGCTGTTCGTTGCGCGCAATCCGCCCACCGCCCGACACTTCCTCCGGCAACGGGTCCGCCAAGCCTATGACGACTTTGCCCAACCCGGACGCCTCGTCATTGAGCTCATTCTGCTGCCACTGCTGACCTGGATACTTTGCTTGCCCGGGTGGCGACGGATCCTTGCCCTGCTATGCGCTGCGGCCACTGCTGCGGCACTGGCGGAATCGGGCCGCAGACGCCAGCATGGCCAGGAAGTATTCCCCGCCTCTACATCGATGTTCGCCCCCCTCTGGGCGGTCGAGCGTGCCATCTGCATCTGGATGGCCGTCGCCCTTCGGTGCCGCGGAGGAGTTCCGTACGCTGGTACCCGCCTAAAAACGGCCGGCCACTCCCTCAACTATTTGCGGCTTCAGCATGAAGGCAAAATCCGCTCTGCCCGCCCCGCCAGGTAGGAAAAAATATGAACGACCAACACACCTATACCACCGCGCTGGTCCTCTGCCCGGACGGGCCCATCCTGGTCCTGGCGACTTTGACATCCTCACACCTTCCGGAGAACCGGTGGCACGAACACGCAAGACGGTTGCCCTGTGCAGGTGCGGTGCCTCCGCCATCAAGCCATACTGTGACGGCACTCACAAACTGATCAATTTCCGCACCGGGACCCCGAATACCCGGACAAGCAGCAACCCGGACACGGACCCTAAACCTGGAAGCTCCACAACGGAACCTGTCAGTTGACGCGACCCGTGACGGACCGGCGGGGGGATTGCTTGCGGAAGAGGCCCTTTTTGCCATCCTTTCGTGGCGTTCCTCTCCGGGCTTAGGTAGTTAGAGCTGCTCAGCCAGCCGGCAGGAGATATCCGGAAATGCGGGGGTCAGGAGGCGAATTGGAACTGGTTGAGTCGGCCACAGCAACGCACCTGAAATTGATGCCTTGGCTCTGCCCGTGGCACGGGCAAATGCCAGTGCTGGCGGTGACCGGGCAGCGGCACCGCGTAGAGACCGGACTGGTGGAGCAGCTGTCCGCCTACCCTGTTCTGAACTGTTTCGACTGATTTACAGCACAGCCGAACGTGAGCTCGTCATTGCAGATGGTCGTGTTTTAGCCTTCGCATTCGATGCAGTAGGCGTGGCCGTTGCTCTCGAGGGCAAGTTGGGACCGGTGACGGACGAGGAAACAGGAATAGCAGGTGAATTCGTCTGCGGCCTGAGGGATGACTTGAACGATGAGTTCTTCGGAGACAATTTCTCCTCCTGGAGTCAGCCCCTCGTCGAGGGCATCGGCTTCGTCCAGTTCGCTGACGACGCTGCGGGCATCCGGGGCCTTCGCGGTCTGCAACGCCTCCAGGGACCGGTCCTGGGATTCTTTGACGTCGGAACGGAGCTCGTCGTAGTCGGTTGCCACTGTGGTGCTTCTCATTTCTTGCGCTGTTGTCTGATGTTCCTTCTGACGAGACTGCAACGCACACCATCTCCCTGTTGTTCCCCCGCCGGAGGAACATCAGGGAGATTCGTTTATGAGCCAAGCAGCATCGTGCTCGGGTCTGGTCCGTTGTCACGTTGGGCAGTTCCTCCCCCGCCGCGTTGGCCTTCGCTTGGATGGTTCTTTCGGCAGAGAGCCTTCCGCCTGCATCAGACGTCCAGCACGACTTCGGTTCGCCGGTCGATTGGTGCGGGGCAGCAATGTAGAGCTTCGCGCCTCCTCTGTACAAGGTGCTGCAGCGGAAGATAGGTTTTCTTGTAGAAGTCCCTGGAGTTGCCGAACGATTTGTCCAGGGCACCTCCAGATGTTGTTGTGCAGCGTCAGGAGGTGACGTCGCTGTAGCAGATGGCGGCCCATACCGCACACAGAGGAAAGAGCCTGCTATGGCCACCTCGGGTTTTCCGTCAGTCCTCCCCCACGCTGTTTTCCGGGCCTACCAACCTCCTTCTTGGCCTGAACCACCGCTAGGGGCCAGCCATGCCTTTCAGGCGGCGGGAGCGCATCAACGTCCCAGTCCTCCCCCACGACTGTTGCTACCTCAGCGGATCCGTCGCGGGGTTTGCACCCTTGTCAGCTACTCCGAAGCCCGCTGATGTCGCTGGAGTCTCGCAGCTTCCGGCCCGACGGTGGAGGGCCGCCCCGGATTTTGCCGCTGATGTGTGACTACTGCGGCACCGATCAGAACCTCGTGATTAGATCAGTCGCTGATTTGCCCGAAAGCGCGGCCGACGTCGTCCTGGTCTCCTACATCTGCAGCCGATGCAACCGCTTCAGTGAACATCCCGCCAGCGTGGTTGACCTGTCCGCAGTGTTGGGGCGAACGGACCAGACAGGGGACGTGCTGATCTTCGACTCGCAATACCTGCACTGTGGACGGCCGATGACAAAGACCGGCTTTGAGCTGCGGCGGCTGTCGATACCCAAGGCCCGGGAAGAAGCTGTCCAAGACACTCTGGACGTCTATCTCTCCACCCGCGTCCTTCACTGCGCGTGCGGGTTCCGACTTGAAGTGCCTGAGTAGAGCCCAAGCGGTTCTGAACAAGAATCGCTGCTCTGCTACAGACAGGACTGCCTCCCACGACTTGACTGTCCGCCGAATAGAAGGAAACCCGCATGAATAAAAGAAACAACCCCCGCAATGAAGACTCGCTCCTAAGGACCGGAGCGAACGACCATTCGTGGGAACGAGAGCACCGGCACCCCACGGCCGACCAGGTCCGGGCCATCGGGAACCGGCGCCGAGCCTCGGAGGCAAAGCTGGAGGAGCACCAGCGGCAAGCCCGATTAGGGAAACGACAATAAAGGCCGGGAAACTAAAAAGCCGTCCCGGCTACCGCTTCGGTAATCTCAGTCTGGGGTGGGAAACCGGCTGATATTGGCTCTGCTGAGGCTTTCTCCGACGCCTGTTTCGTACCAGAAGATGGCAGTCGGTTCCGGTCTCGGCGTATCGAGGTTCTGGTAGAGGGCATCCAGCAGCCTTGCCAGTTCCAGATCCGACAAACTGGAGATGGTAGTTTCGGGCCCCCTGGGGTCACGGATGATTCTGAAAAGTTCCGGGTCTGGCATCAACGGCTGTTCTGCCTTTCGCTGTGTCGCATGCAAGGCAGTCATTCGATGCAATCCATGCAGTCCTAGTCTCAATTACACCCACGGTGTCGGTGGTCGCAACCTGGCCAGCTGCTGGGTGTGCGTGCTGCCCCCGTCCTCTACTGCTGGACCCGTCCCTTGGGTCACAGTTGTACCTTTCAAGGGGTTGCCTCGGGCATGAGGAGGGTGCGAAATGCCGACAGGGCCGCGGGGAGATCTTCAAGATGCGGGTGCCATGCCTTTTCCCACTCCAGACACGCCCAGTAGGTCGGGTTTCCCTGGCGCTGGCTTACCTTTTCGGCAATACCCGCAATTTCGGTGATAGGGATATCGCCTTCGCCAGGGAGGGTGAGGGTCACGCTTCCTGGTTCTGGTCCGAGCACCGCGTCTTTAAATTGGCAGTACGCCAGCGAGCCCTCCAAGTAGCTGGCAGTCTCTTCAGGACGCTCCCCGTGCCTCCAGGGGTGGAGTACGTCCCAAAGGGCTTTGGTAGTGCCGGCCGGTTCAACCACGCGCAGAATCCGGGAAATATCCCGGCCGGTCGGGTGCGAGTCATGGGTCTCCAGGAGCAGGTCGACGCCTAAGCTGGACGCCGCTTCCGCAGCAACGGACAGCCGTCCAGCGGCAATCTGGTCCCAGTCCTTTACTTCGCCATTGCCCTCAGCGCCCGGAAAAATTCTGACACCGCCGGCCCTGAGGGAAGCGGCGAGTTCGAGCGTTTCGTGCAGGGCGGAGATGACATCAGCGTCCGGCGCGGGTGAGCAGACTTTGATGTAACTGGAAATGGCGATCAGCGTGAGGCCAGCGTCTTCGATGCGCCGTCTTACTGCTTGCTGAGCCGTGGCCGGCATGTTCCTGGTGATGGCTTCACCATCGGCGATTCGAAGCTCCAGTCCTTCGGCTTTTCCTTCTTCAGCGCAGCGGATGAGCTCGTCGATGCCGGCTCCGGGCATGCCGAGGGAGGAAAATGCGAGCTTCATGCGTCCTGTCCTGCGCCAGTTTCGGCGATCTTATCCACGGCCTGCGGTGCTGCTTTCCAGTGCGGGCTCGGTTGTTGACTGACGTACATGCAGGCGCGGAACAAACTCGAGGTGTTCGGTGGCCATGGGTTCGCTTGGGCGGCCGAAATTTCCTGCTGGTTCCCTTTCGGCGATGCGGCTCAGAAGCCGCTGGACCGCCCGGTGACCGACCACGCTCTTCCAGGGTGCTACGGCGGTCAGGGGTACGTGCGCTACTCCGGCGATGACGTCGTCGTATCCGGCCAGGGAGACCTCTTCGGGGACGTCTATGCCTGCGTCCTCCAGCCACATCATGCAGCGCACAGCGAGCTGGTCGTTGTGGACAAAGATACCTGTGGCGCCGTCGCGGACGGACTGCAGCAGCAGTTCGGCTGCGTCCTCAGAGCCTGCACCTCCTTCGTCGATGACTCCCAGGGATTCCAGCCCCAGTGACTCCACGGCGGACAGGTATCCTTGCCGGACCTGCGGGGTGTTGGGTCCGGAGATCATGACACTGACGAGTTTGCGGTGGCCCAGTTCGGCAAGGTGCCGGATTGCGAGGGCAGCTCCGGCGGAGTGCGAGGAGCTGACGGAGTCCAAAATCGAGGCAACCCCGGTGGAGGCCACCGGGCGTTCGACCAGGACGACAGGTACGGAGAGGGATACCAGCCATTGCTGCTGTTCGGCGTCGAGTTCGCCCGTGACGAAATCGGGGGTGGGGGCGATGAGGAGCCCGTCAACGCCTTTGTTCGTGAGCCGGGCGACCTGGTGCATTTCGGTCGCCTTGTCGTAGTCCGAGACGCCAAGGACCAGTCTTGCTCCTGCTGATGCTGCAGCGGCTTTGGCGCCAGCGATGACCCCATCGAAGTAGTAGTTGCTGTGCGGCACTACCATACCGATGGTTTTTGGCCCGTCCAGCGCCATCGGCGCAGGTTCGGAGGCGGGGGAAACTGAACCGTGCGTCCGATGAACCAGGCCCTGCGCGGCAAGTTCCTCCAGGTCCCTGCGGATGGTAACCGCGGAAATTTTCAACCGGCGGGCCAACTCGAGAACGACCTGGGAGCCTTCCTGCTGAACGATGTCGAGAATAGCCTGCCGTCTCTCTGTCACACTCCGCGCCATCGCAAAACCCCCTGAACGATTGTTTGATCAATTTGATCATACTCCCACGATGTTTTGCCGATCCTGAGGATTACCGTTCGAACAAACGGCCCAAGCAAGTGCATTTAGAACTCTTAGACCCTTAGTGGAGGGCAAGAGTGATCATATGATCTCTTTCATTGATAGCTCGCACAGGGGCCTGTAGCATCACAAATCGCCCACAGGGTGATGCGCACCACACAAAGTCCCTTTGATTCTCCATGCCCTCTCAGGCCCCCAAGGCATGGATCGGGTCCGCGATGGTGCCCCTCTTGGCGTAACCGCACCCTGCCCTCCAGGCGGGCCCTATCCCCAGGAAGAACATGAAATCCGCACTGAAGACATTGCGGCAACTGGCAGCGGCACTGACCGTTGTTGCCCTCAGTACCACCGTGGTGGCCACCTCCGCCACGGCAGCTAACCCAAACCTGGTCACCAACGCCTCTTTCGAGGCATTCGGCACCTCCGGACCCACATCATGGGGCACATGGACTCCGTCCGGGACCGCCACCTACACCCAGGTTCCCGGCCGGGATGGCAGCGGCGCTGTCCAAATCGCCACCGGAACCACCACCAGCCGTGGCTTCCTGGTCCAGGACGCCGCGGTGCCCGGAACGGTGAAGAAGCTTCGCCTGACGTTCTGGCAGAAGAAGGGGACCCTCACGGGCACCGGCAAGGCGGGCGTCCGCGTTACCTTCCCGGGCACTCCCACCCAGTTCTACGGAACTGATGCCGCGACCGCTTGGCGCCAAGTCACGGCGCACCTGGATGTCCCTGCGGGCGCGACCAGTGTCCGGGTGGAGCCAATGGTGGATGGCATGCAGGGCTCAATGCAGCTCGATGACATCGACTTCAGCGTCTATGACGAAGCCTCAAACCTGGCTTCCAACGGCAGCTTTGAGGCCTTCCCCGGAGCCGTCCCGGACGCGTGGGGCCGCTGGAATGCAGCCGGAACCGGCACCGTCAGCAAAACGGACGGTTACGCAGGTACCAACGCGCTGCGCATTAAGACCGACACCACCTCCAGCCGACTGGCATTAACCCAGGACATCACCCTCCCTGCGGGCGGGGGAACGTTCAAGGCAGAATTCTTCAGCCGGATTGCATCGATTTCCGGCACCGGCAAGGCCGGCCTGCGCATTGACGTGCTGGACGGCGGTGGCGGCTCAAGCTTCATCGGCCGGAACACTCCGACCTCCGGGTGGCAGAAATCCTCGGGTCTTTTCACCGTTCCGGCTGCTGCCACCAGGATCCGGCTGCACGCTTTCAACGACGCCGTCCAGGGAACCATGGACATCGACGACATCCAGGTCTCGCCGTCGACCGTGACCGCGGGACTCGCCACGGCCACCACAGAGGCAGGCGACATCGGGCTCAACTGGACCGTTGCTGCCCCGACAGGCACCCCGGCACGCTTCGATATCCACCGCGGACCGGCAGGGTCGCCCGTAACCGCCGATGCGTCCACCCTGATCCGCAGCGTTCCGGCGAGCCTCCTGCAGGCCACAGATGTGGAATGGCTTCCCTCGACCGAGTACAAATACGTTGTCATCGCCAGGGACGCCGCTGGTGCAGAAGTAGCACGCACCAACGAAAGCAGCATCCTCTCCCCCGCCGCTGACACAACAGCGACAAGCTACCTCAGTGTCACTTCGGACACCGTTGGCACGCACCTTGGCTGGCGGGCAGTCGGCAACGCTAAGCTGCCGCTCACAGCGGTCGGCCACACCGAGGCCATCACCGCGGCCAACGTCTCCTCCGCCCGCACCGCAGCAACGGGCCTAAGCCGCTTCGGCGGAACCAGCACGCAGGAGGCAGGCGGCCACTTCGCCCTGGTCGACGCCAACGGCACCCTGCTGGCGACCGCTTCCCGGGCCGCTTTGCAGCACCCCCGCATCGGTCTCACCACGGACGTGCTGGCCAAGATCAACCGCCTCATTGGTGCTCCCGGCACTCCCCAGGACGCCTGGAACACCATCAAGGCGCGCGTCGAGGGCGGCATGGCCACCTTCGGTTCCTCTGCTGACCGGTATGCCCGCGAAGCGGCGTTCGTCTACCAGGTCACAGGTGAGGCCCGCTACGCTGCCATGGCCTACGACGCGTTCGTCGCCGCCGCCAACGCCACCCCGTTCACCGCCAAGCAGGATCTGGACACCGCCAACCCTGTCTCGCAGCTGGCACTCACCTACGACTGGGCCTACAACGGCTGGACGGACGCCCAGCGGGCCTTCGCCGTCGAATACTTCGAGCGGACGGCGGTCTTCTTCGAATTCGCCAAGCACCCGAACATCATCCTGCCGGACAAGGCCAGCAACTGGGTGGGCGTCGTGCGCGGCGCTGAGCTTGCCCAACACCTGGCAGTCCGCGGCGATGCCGGGTACGGCATGAGGGACACCCGGATCGGTACCCTGGTGGACCAGCTTCGCCAGCACCTGGAAACCGCCCACACCGAGCACGGCTGGTTCCAGGAAGGCCTGGAGTACCTCGACTACACCCAGATGATGTCCATGCCGGGCATCCGCGGCAGCATTGACGTCGGTATCGACGCCCTGAAGCACGCATGGATGGCACCGGACACCGCTAACCTCCTGCTGCACACGGTGTCCCTGCGACAGCCCAACAACCGGCTCCAGTGGGGTGTCGCCGGGGCAAACAACTCCACCGCGTGGCCGCTGTATCTGGGACAGGCCAAGACCGGCGAGCTCGCCCCGATGATCGAGATCTTCGAAAGGGTCAACGGCCACCGTGCCACGACGAAGTTCTACTCCCCCGGATTCATCACCCAGGGGCTCATCGACTGGCCCGAGTCGGTCCCGGCCGGCGAGGAGTATGACCCGGCCAAGGTATACCCCGCGATTCTGGATGACGAGGCGGGGTCCTATTCCTTCCGGAACCGCATCGTTGACGCAGACGACGTCCTGGTCCAGCTGAACAACCGCAACCACTCCCACCTCGGCTGGGCAGGGGACGAAACGTTCGGGATCTCAATGATCAGCCACGACGCAACCTGGGCCACCCAGCCCGGCAAATCGGTCACGGCGGCCAACAAGTACTCCCGGGTCCTCGTGGACAACAAACCGGACCAGGCAGAGGGCAACGGCCGGACACTGGCCTCAAAGACCTACGAGGGCCAGGGTGGCGGCTACGTCTCGCTCGACGGCAGCGCCAACTTCCAGGTCAGGTCAGCAACCAGGGAAGCCGTCGTGGACATGACAGACCACGGCGACGCTGATGCCCTGCTCGCCTTCCATGACCGTTTCACGGACACTGCCAGCCACACCTGGGCCTGGCAACTGGCACCGGAAGCCGGCGTCACCGTGGACTACGAAACGATCGGCACGACTATCCAGTTCACCTTCCGTAAGGGCCAATCCTGGCTCCGAGGGTGGCTGCAGAACGCCCAAGGGGCCACCGCGGCCTTCACGGACGGCTCGTTCCGGATCACCCGGACCGGCACCAGTGCAGAGTTCGACATCGTTCTGGCCGTGGGGAACGGAACCTCAATCCCTATCGCTGAAACTGAGGGGTCAAAGATCAGCGTGTCCGGGGCAACAATAGACACGGCGAACCTGAACACCTACCAGCCCGGCGCCGCGAAGAACCTCACGGCCCCGGTCCTTTCCGGAGAACCCGACGTCGGACAAACGCTCAATGCCACTTCCGGCACCTGGAACGAAACAAGCCTCACCTTCTCCTACCAGTGGCAGCGCAACGGCGCAGACATCACCGGTGCCACCACACCGGCCTACACCCTGGCCGCAGAGGACCAGGGCCAGGACATCACGGCTGTTGTCACCGCCACAGGAGAAGACCGGCTCCGTACCTCTGCCGCCTCGCCTCCCGTAACGGTCCGCTATGCAACAACCACCACGGCGACCGTGAAGCGCAAGACAGGCGTCTCCTGGCAGGAGTACGACGTTGCCATCAGCGTTTCATCCCCGGGCGGAGACCTGAGCGGCCCCGTGGTCGTCACCGCCGGAGACTTCACTGCCACCGGAACTGTCGACAGCAACGGCATGGGTCTGGTGACCCTGCCGCCGCTTCCGAAGGGAACCTACTCCGTGGTGGCGACCTACCAGGGAAACAGCACCACTTCGGTCTCACCGTCCGCCTCGGACACGCTCAGGATCGTCGTCTAAAGACGAAGGAAGTGCCCGAAAGCGGCGGGCCGGATCTCCTGATCCGGCCCGCCTCTTTTGTGTTCCAACGGGCTTGGCTCGTGCACTGCCACAGCCAATATAATTCGTTTCTTTCATTTGAATACAAAAACAGATCGTTTTGCTCATCTGCGCTTGACTGGACAGGCGTGGTCTTTCACCATTGTGAGTGGGGCCACATCTACTAGGAGTTATCTTCATGCCACGCAGTCGCAAACCAAGCATCGTCCTTGCAGCGGGAATGCTCTCAGCAGCACTCCTTGCCGGCTGCTCGGGAACAGGAGCGGGTACAACCGCTTCTCCTGCACCCACCGAGCAGGAGACGGTGGAAATCACCTTCTCGTCATGGTTGAAGGGTTCAAAGCAGGTCGTTGACGCATTCAACGCCGCCCAGGACGACGTCAACGTGACCTTCAACGAAGTCGCAAGCTCCAAGGACAACTACCCGCAGCTGACGAACCAGGTGCAGGCAGGAAACGCGCCGGACGTAATCACCGTGGAATACCCGCGCGTCGCCGAAATGGCCAGCCAGGGCGTCCTGAAGGACATCAGCAACGAAGCCGGCGGCCTCGTCAAGGACAACTTCTCAGAATCCATCCAGTCCCTGGTGAACTTCGGCGGGTCCACCTGGTCCGTACCGCTGGACGCAGGCCTCCTGCAGATGTACTACCGCGCCGATCTCTTCGAGCAGTACGGCATCGCGGTGCCGAAGACCTGGGACGAATACAAAGCCGCAGCCGAGAAGGTCGCGGCTGCGGATCCGAACGTCCGCATCGGCGCCAGCGCCGTGGGCGACCCGGCCCTGTACGCCGCCCTCGCCTGGCAGAACGGAGCCAAGTGGGGCGCGCTCGATGGCGAGTCCTGGAAGGTGGACATCGACACCGAGGAAACCAAGGAAGCCCTGAAGGTCCAGCAGGACCTCGTTGACGCCAAGCTCCTCTGGACCGAGGACGCCCCGGTGCTGCAGCAAAAGCAGGCAGCCGGTCAGCTCCTGTCCGTCATCAGCGGATCATGGTATGGCGCGGGCCTGCAGGCCACCTACGCGGACCAGGCCGGAAAGTGGCGCGTCGCCCCGGTACCGGCACCGACCGCGGAACCTGCCTCGGCGCTGTACGGCGGCTCAACCTTCGGCATCTCGGACAACAGCACCAAAGCCGAAGCGGGCGTGAAGTTCATCGAGTGGATGACCACCAACCCTGAAGGGATCAAGGCACGCATCGCCGGCGGAACCTCCACCGTCTTCCCCGTGAACGAGGAAGCCCGCAAGGCTGCCACCGACGCGTTCAAGCCTGACTTCTTCGGCGGCCAGAACATCTACGAGGTAGCCGCTGAGGGCCTGGCCGCAGTACCCGAAGGCTGGGTATGGGGACCGGGTACGGCCACCACCCTAGCCAAGCTCACCGACGAAAGCGCGAAGGTCAAGGCCGGAAGCACCAAGCTCACCGACATCTTCGCCCCCACCCAGGAAGCCACGGTCTCTGAGCTGAAGAACCGCGGCATCTCCGTCAAATAAAGACCCCTTGGCCAGTCCGCCGCGTTCCCCCAAGCCGGCGGGCTGGCCAAGGCCCACACAGTGCCACCCATTCGAAGGGAAAAGTCATGACAGGCGCCACCACAACGGCCCGCTCCACCGTCATACGCCGTTCACGCCGCCGGTCAGGCAAGCACGCTTTCTTGTTCCTGGCTCCGTTCTTCGTGCTGTTCCTGGCGTTCACCATCGCACCCATTGGATACTCAGGATTCCTGAGCCTCTTCACCGAAAAGTCCAGCGGACTGGGCCTGGGCGGAACAGCCAGGGTCTTCAACGGCCTGGCCAATTACGCCCGCGCCCTCCAGGACCAGGCGTTCCTGGCAGGCTTTGTGAACATCGCCGTTTACTGCCTCTTTTACATCCCGGTCATGATCGGACTGTCCCTGGTTATTGCGCTTCTGCTGGACTCCGCGGCCGCACGCGCCAAGTCCTTCTTCCGCCTGGCCTTCTATATGCCGAACATCGTCCCGGGCCTGATTGCTGCCGTCATCTGGGTTTACCTCTACACCCCCCGGCGTGAGCCCGCTGGTGGACATCTATGAAAGCACCGGTGCCGGCTGGGACATGGGCAGCCACCTGGCCGCCCTGCTCTCCCTGTCCAACATCACCATCTGGCTGCACACCGGATATAACGTCATCCTCTTCCACGCCGCCCTGCAGGCCGTGCCGCAGGAGGTCCTGGAGGCCGCCACCGTTGACGGCGCCGGACCCATCCGCACAGCTTTTGCAATCAAAGCCCGCATGATCATGGGCGCTGTGAGCGTCGCGACGCTGTTCACCGTCGTCGGGGCCATGCAGCTCTTCGCCGAACCCCTGCTCCTGAAGAGCCGCGCAACATCCATCGACAGTACGTGGACCCCGAACATGTTCATCTACCAGACCGCATTCGACAAGCACGACTTCGGCTACGCGGCAGCAACAGCACTGATCTTCGCCGTCTTCATCGGAGCACTGTCCTGGGGCGTCACCAAATTCGGATCAAAGGTGGAATCATGAGCCCCATCACCACACAACCGGCAACGACCGGCACCACGCCCCTGCCCCCCGCAGCCGCGCCCAGGAAGCGCCAGTCCAGAAGCGCCTGGTCCTCCAAGCTCGCAGTCAACATCATGCTGGGCATGTTCTGCCTCTACACCCTGCTGCCGCTGACCTGGCTCATCGTCGCATCGACCAAGAACACCTCCGACCTCTACGGCACAGCCGGGTTCTCCTTCGCCGAGTTCAACCTCATCGAGAACCTCGTCCAGCTGTTCACCTGGGAAAACGGAACCTTCCTGCGCTGGATGGCCAACACCGCCGCCTACGCCGGCCTCGGGGCCTGCGCCTCAGTCGCCGTATCCTTCCTCGCCGGCCACGCCTTCGACAAATTCGACTTCCCCGGCAAGGAACGCTGGTTCGGTTTCGTCCTGGTCGGGGTCCTCGTGCCCGCGGCGGTGACCACCATGCCGCTGTACCTGCTCGCTTCCAACCTCGGCCTGGTCAACAACTTCTGGGGAGTATTCCTGCCCCAGATCGCCAGCCCTTTCGGTGTCTACCTGGCACGCATGTTCAGCGCCAGTTACGTGCCCAAGGAAATCATTGAGGCCGCACGACTGGACGGCGCCGGTGAATTCCGTGCCTTCCTCACCATCGCCGCACCTTTGATGAAGCCAGGAATCGTCACCCTGTTCCTCATGACCTTCAGCGCCATCTGGAACAACTTCTTCCTCCCCCTGGTCATGCTCAGCGACACCAACCTGTTCCCGGCAGCGCTGGGCATCTACTCCTGGCACGGCAGGACACTCGGTGACCCCGAATACGCCCAGCTCGTGGTCGTCGGTTCGCTCGTCACCATCATCCCGGTCATCGTCCTCTTCATCTCCCTGCAGAGGTTCTGGAAAGCCGGCATCGGGTCAGGAGCCCTCAAATAGTCACGAACCAGCACCTGCCCCAAGCACGGCCCAAAGCCGTCCTCGCCATGGAAAACGGCCTACCGGAAAGACTCTTCACCCCTTCGGTGTTCCAGGACCTTACGACCCTGGTGGACCTGCAACCGGCCCTGCTCACCAAAGCCAACGCGGAGGACTACCCCCTGCAGGACATCGAACTGATCATCGGATGCTGGGGCTGCCCCCGGCTCGATGAGGAGATCCTGGACCGGATGCCCCGCCTCAAAGCCGTCATCTACACAGCCGGCTCGGTCAAGGAGTTCGCCTCTGACGAACTGTTCAACCGCGGGATCACCGTCACCTCGGGTGCCGACACCAACGCCCTGCCGGTGGCCGAGTACACACTTGCCATGATTCTCCTCTCCGGCAAGCGCGTCCTGGAACTCGCCCGCCGCTACGTGGACAGCCGCCAATACCGCCCCTTTGAGGTGGAGCCCGCGCGGTGGGGCAACCACGGACTCAAAGTCGGCGTCATCGGCGCCTCACGCATCGGCCGACGAGTGATCGAGCTGCTCACACCCTTTGACATCGACGTCGTCTTCTATGACCCCTTCGTCCAGCACGGCATCCTCGACGCCCGGCCCGCCAGCCTGAAACACCTGCTGGAAACCTGCGACGTCGTCACCCTCCATGCACCTGAGGTCCCCGAGACCTTCCACATGATCGACAAAGATGCGCTGTCCCTCATGCGGGACGGCGCCACGCTGATCAACACCGCCCGGGGATCCCTGGTGGACACAGCGGCACTGACAGCCGAGCTCGAGTCTGGCCGGCTGCACGCCGTCATCGACGTCACCGACCCCGACCCGCTGCCGGAGGAATCCCCCCTCTTCGATGCCCCGAACCTGGTGCTCACCCCGCACGTCGCCGGGTCCCAAGGCAATGAGCTGCACCGGCTCGGGGAAGCCGCGTACCGGGAAGTCACCCGGTTTATCGCCGGCAGGCCCCTGCTGAATCAGGTCAAAGCAGAAGTCCTCTCCCACACCGCCTGACGCACGCCGCACCAGCAATCAGCGCGGAGTCAGCGCGCCCACCAGCCTAAGGAAAATTCGTTGTCCGACCCCATCCTGTGCTACCAAAGCTCCCAGCTGTTCCGGTCCAAAAAGCCCCACCGGATCCTTGCTGGAGCCATCCACTACTTCCGGGTCCACCCCGACCAATGGCGGGACCGGCTGCTCAAACTCCAGGCGATGGGCGCCAACACCGTTGACACCTACGTGGCCTGGAACTTCCACCAGCCCCGGCAGGACACAGCACCTGACTTCAGCAGCTGGCGGGACCTGGGCGCCTTCATCGACACCGCAGCGGACATCGGCCTGGACGTCATCGTCCGTCCCGGCCCGTTCATCTGCGCCGAATGGGACAACGGAGGGCTCCCCGCCTGGCTCACCCGGCACCCTGGAATCGGACTGCGGTGTATGGACCCGGCGTTTACCGGCGCCATCGAAACCTGGTTCGACCAGCTCCTGCCCATCATCGTGCCAAGGCAGGCCGGGCACGGTGGTCCCGTCATTGCCGTGCAGATCGAGAACGAATACGGCAGCTACGGCGATGACCAGCAATACCTGAGCTGGAACAAGGAAGCCCTCGAGCAGCGGGGCATCACCGAACTGCTGTTCACCGCCGACGGCGGAACCGACTACTTCCTGGACGGCGGCGCCCTGGACGGCACCTGGGCGGCCGCCACCCTCGGCAGCCGCGGCGATGAAGCAGTGGAAACATGGCAACGCCGCCGACCCGGTGAGCCCTTCTTCAACGTGGAATTCTGGGGAGGCTGGTTCGACCACTGGGGAGAGGAGAACCACCACGTCCGCGACATTACCGAAACGTGCGTCGAGGTCCGCAAGATCCTCGATCTTGGCGGCTCCATCTGTCTGTACATGGCACACGGCGGAACGAACTTCGGCCTGTATTCCGGAGCCAACCACGACGGCACTAAATTGCAGCCCACCACCACCAGCTACGACTCGGACGCCCCCATTGCAGAGAACGGCGCCCTCACGGAGAAATACCATGCGCTCCGGGCCGAGTTCTTTCGCGCCCAGGGAATCACCGACCCGCCGGCGCTCCCGCCGGCACTCCTGGAACCGGCAGCAGTGCTCCCGGCGCAGTCCGTGCCGGTTGCCGCGGGCAAACCCCTGCTTCCGCTCCTGCGTGAAGCTGCCCCTCCCGTCACCAGTGTCAGGCCACTGAGTTTTGAGCAGCTGGGACTGGACGCCGGCATGGTTTTGTACACATCCCGCCCCGTCCTGCCAGGAAGGACGGATGAACCGGCGGAAACACCGCTGCGGATCCTGGGCCTCACTGACCGCGCCCACATCTGGGTGGACGGGGACTTCGCCGGAATCCTCGATGACCACAATGCCGACGACGGGCTTATGCTCACCGGGACAGGGTCCCCCGTGCAGCTGGAGATCCTCGTCGAGAACCGGGGCAGGATCAACTACGGGCCCCTGATTGGCCAGGGCAAAGGGATCCTGGACGGGGTACTCGTGAACCAGCGGCGCACCTTTAACTGGTCCCACATTCCGATCCCGATCGCCGAGTGGGACGGAGGGGAACTCGAACACCTCGCCTCGGCAACCCTGGACATCGAAACACCAGCTGACACCTACCTGGTCTTCCCTGGCTTCGGCAACGGATTCGTGTGGATCAACGGCTTCCTTCTGGGCCGCTACCAGGAAGCCGGGCCACAGGTAACCCTCTATGTCCCCGGACCCCTCCTTCACGCAGGGACCAACGACATCCACCTCCTGGACCTGGAAAAGCACGGCACGCACATCGAGTTACGCACCAAGCCTGAACTGGGCACGCCCAGCACGGGAAAAATCCTCGCTGCGCAACTGTAGCCGGAAACCGTCATGACAACAGCAACAACAGCATGGAACAGCCATGCGCCACAGCAGGTGTCTTTGGCCCTGGACATCGGCGGAACCACCCTCAAGGGCGCGGCGGTGGACGCCGCGGGGCGCACCCTCATCACCCAGACCATCCCCACGAGCCACCCCGGTAAAGGAGTTATGCACCGCGCACTGGCGGTCCTCCGGGCATTGAAGGCCGAATCGCTCCAGCGCGGGCTGCATCCCGTCGGCATCGGCGTCGGAACTCCTGGACTGGTGAACTCCACCACCGGCGTCGTCGAATACGCCTCATCGCTGGGCTGGACCACCATGCCCGTTGCGAACCTACTGGCCGCAGAATTCAGTCTCCCCGTTCTCATCAGCCACGATGCACGCGCCGCCGGACTGGCAGAAGCCCGCCTCCTGCCACCGGCTCCAGGCCAGAACTCCGTCTTCGTCGCCATCGGCACCGGCGTCGGTGCAGCCCTGATCACCGACGGCACCGTAATTACCGGAGCCACCCACTCCGCCGGCGAACTGGGCCACATTCCCGTGATCCCCGGCGGCGAAACCTGCACCTGCGGCCAACACGGCTGCCTCGAAGCCTACTTTTCCGGCGCAGGCCTCGTCCGCAGATACCGCAGCCAGGGAGGAGACCTGGCCACGACGGCCGCAGACATCGCATCCGGACAGGCAGGCGAGACCGGTGCGCGCATCTGGGACGAGGGCATCCAAGCCCTCGCCCTCGCACTGACCACCGTCACCCTGCTCACTGACCCCGGAACGATCATCATCGGCGGCGGACTGTCCGAAGCCGGCGACAAACTCCTGCACCCCCTCGAACAGACCATGTCATCGCTCCTGGCCTGGCGCCGCCCGCCGGCACTGAAACGCTCACTCCTGGGCCCACGGGCAGGACAAATCGGGGCCGCCATCCTCGGATTCCAGGCGGCTGGTTCCCCGGACACCGGCACCCACTGGAGCCCAGGAGATGCCGGCAACGGAAGTGAACTGGCCCTCGGAGAAGACACCAGCCTGCAACTGACCCTGGACCTCAGAAAGCACCAAGGACACCCATGAAAATCGCCATCCTCGAAACCTCCGCCGACATCGGCGCCTACGTCGCAGACATGATCGAAAACCGGATCACGAGCGGCCGCATGAAAGTTCTCGGCGTCGCTACCGGATCCTCGCCGCTGCCCGTCTATCAGGAACTGGCCGCCCGCCGCCCGGAAGGCCTGTCAGGTCTATCCGCTTTCGCCCTCGATGAATACGTGGGCATCAGCCCTGACCACCCGGAGAGCTACCACGCAGTCATCGACCGCGAAGTGACGAAACCGCTCGGACTGGACCCGGAACGGGTCCAGTCCCGGACGGCAATGCCGCAGACCTGCAAAGGGCCTGCACCAGCTACGAGGACCGCATCACAGCCTCCGGCGGAGTCGACCTCCAACTGCTGGGAATCGGCTCCACCGGACACATCGGATTCAACGAGCCAACCTCATCCCTGAGCTCACGTACCCGGATCAAGACGCTCACAGTTCAGACACGCCAGGACAACGCCCGCTTCTTCGACAGGCCCGACGAAGTCCCAACGCACTGCCTCACTCAAGGGCTCGGCACCATCATGGACGCGAAGGAAGTTGTGCTGATCGCCCAGGGCGGCTCGAAGGCAAAGGCCATTGCCGGCCTCATTGAAGGCCCGGTCAGCGCCATGTGCCCCGGCTCGGTGCTGCAGATGCACCCCCACGCCACAGTAGTCCTGGATGAAGACGCAGCCGCAGAACTCACAGGATCCGACTACTACAAATACGTGGCCGACAACCTCCCCACCTGGCAAAGGTAGCCCCATGCTCTCGGAAGACCTCGCCCAAGAAATGAAGCCCCGGCAGGGGAAGGGTGTTCTCTGCGATCTCATCGTGCACAGCGCACGCCTTCTGGACGCGAACGGGGCGGTGGAGAACGCATGGGTGGCAACCAAGGACCGCACAATTATCGCAACCGGCACGGGAACCAGTTGGCACACCTACAATGCCCGGGAAGTCGTTGACGGCAGCGCCCGGATCCTCGCCCCCGGGTTCATCGACCTGCACTGCCACGGCGCGGGAGGAGCATCGTTTGATGCAGAACCTCACAACATCCTGGACGCCCTGGCGGTCCACCGCGCCCACGGCACCACACGCTCCGTCCTCAGCCTCGTTAGCGCACCTCTAAATGAACTCTGTCAGAGCCTCAAGACCATTGCGGACCTGGCAGACACCAACCCGATGATCCTCGGATCACACCTCGAAGGACCCTTCCTCGCCGCAGCGCGGTGCGGAGCGCACAACCCCGAGTACCTGATACATCCCACCCCCGCAGCAACAGCCCAGCTCCTCGACGCAGCACGAGGCACCCTGCGCCAGATCACCATCGCCCCCGAACTGCCCGGAGCCCTAGACGCAATCGAAGAATTCGTCTCAGCAGGGGTCACCGTGGCAGTGGGCCACACCGACGCCGACATGGAACTCACCAGGGAGGCGTTCGCGCGGGGAGCGACCTTGCTCACCCACGCGTTCAACGCCATGCCCGGCATCCACCACCGCGCACCCGGCCCTGTCGTAGCCGCCTTCACCGACCCGGCCGCATGCCTCGAAATCATCTTGGACGGCGTTCACCTGGACCCCGCCATAGCGAAATTGGCCTTCGACTCGGCCCCGGGGCGGGTGGCCCTCGTAACGGACGCCATGGCAGCCACAGGAGCCAAAGACGGAAACTACCGGCTTGGAAGCGCGGACGTCACTGTCGAACGAGGCCGGGCCCTCCTGACCGGAACCAACACCATCGCCGGCTCAACCCTCACCCAGGACAGCGCACTCAGGAACGCCATCACCCTGCTCAAACTCCCGCCCGACACGGCCATTGAAGCGCTGACAGCCACGCCCGCCCGCCTGATAGGACGCCACGACCTCGGAAGCCTGAGCACCGGAAACGCAGCAGACCTGGTCCTGCTGGACAACACGTACAAGGTCCAGGGCGTCTGGGCCAACGGAACCCAACAACCATGACCGGTCAGCAGACCACAGCGCCGGAGATACAACGCCAGCTCCAGTCACTAAACATCCTCTCTCCGTCGGGAAACGGAGAGGTGTTCTTCCATGGTGCCCTGATCACCGCCTGGACCCCCAACTGCGGCGACCCTGTCCTGTGGCTCGGCTCGCGAAACCAGTTCCTTGACCACGAGCCGATAAGGGTGGTATTCCGCTCTGCCTCCCGTGGTTCGGTGGTACAGCCGCGCCCCGCCATGGCTTTGCCCGGCTTGTTCCATGGCAGCTCTCCGAGGTCCAGCACCAGCCAGAGCACCACACGCTGACGTTCGACCTGAACCACACAGCAGCAGCCCCACAGCCCGAGGAATGGCAACACCCCTTCCACGCGCGCTTTCACGTGCAGTTCGGCGCCTCTTTGACCATGACGCTGTCCGTAACCCATCTGGGCAATCAGCCCGCCATCTACGAACCGGCGCTGCATCCCTACTTCCAGGTGGCAGACGTCAGGCGGGTGCGGATCTCAGGCCTCGACGGCGCGTCGTTCACCGACTACAGCACCACAGCCAGCTCTGAACCGGAACTCGTCTTCAACGAGCAAGGAATCGACAGGGTATACACCTGCTCTAAGGCAGTGACAATCCACGACGACGGCAACAACAGGGACATCATCCTGCACGCCCCGGACGCCGGCAGCAGAATCATCTGGAACCCGGGCGCCCAAGGATCCAGGGCAACCCCCGACTTCACCGAGGACGACTGGAAATCATTCCTCTGCGTGGAACTCGGCAACGTCAAAGAAAACGCGATCACCTTGGCTCCCGGCCAACGACACACGTTCACCTCATCCATCCAAGTGATCCCGCGGCCGTGAAGAAACCCCATCTGCAAGTGGTAGGCGTCGTTCCGGCTAACGGCGTTCTGATCGCCGTGCCGGTTTCATTCCTAAAATTGCACAGTCTCGGCCCCGTCTGGCCCACCGCCGCAGCGGGGTCGGGTCTACGAGGACCGCCACGACGAGACGGGCAACGGCTTCCGGCCTGAAACCCTCGACACCTTCCGGACTTCACGGCGGGGGTCCGGCAACCGGACCCTCACCTGATCGGTGGTGACATGCTTGCGGAGCTGGGCCCGCTGGCGGCCGGCCTTAGACCAGGCTGGGTTGGCTGGACAGGATGTAATCGACAGCTGCGGGGCCGGTCATGGCCAGTCCTGCCCAGACCCGTCGGCCTGCAGCATGGCCGGGTTCTTGATGCGCGTGCTGATCCATTGCCGCCCACAGTGATGGTTCCGGGCAGGGGGTCTCGGCGTTAAGGACGCACCAGCTCAGGTACACTCCGTAGATTTCGTCTTCGCGCAGTCCGGGCTGGTTCTCGGGGCCGTAGATGATGCATTCGGAAAGGAACCGAGTGCAGTTCTGAGCGCTCATTCTGTGAACCTCCTGTTAGGTGAAACCGCGGTCAACTCGTCACAACCGGCACAGGTAATAAGGCCCGCACCCACTGCCAATTCGTAACCGCTGCCCTGACGGATGGGTCCGCCTTTAAAAACTTTTCTGCCCCCTAGATATGGACGTGATCCAGGCAGAGAGTTTCGCTAGCTTGGTGTAGCAACCTCCCGCGCCTTCGCTGCCCCTAGGATGAGTCCCATGGTTTCTGATGACGAGAAGGATCCTCCTGTACCCGTCGATTTGGTTGGCGCCCCCAAACGAATCCACCGCGAACGGGTTGCAGAAGAGCATGACCGATCCGACCCCGAAGCCCCTGCGGACGAGCCTAACGACTGAGACAGCGAACCCCGTCAGCCTTTTAGCTTGAAGGGGCTTCTGCGCCGGTCAGTTCGGCGGCAACGAGAGAGTTGACAGGGGTCGTGCACGGGCCGGTGTTCACGTGTTCCGACTAGCCGGCCGGGGGCCGGACCGGTTCCGCAAAGACCAGAAACACTTTTGCCATCTAGCGTCTGTGAATAAGAATTTTCCTGGTCCTTGTCGATCCGGGGTTTGCCTGTTCGACGCGATAGTAGAAGGACGCATCAGGCGTCCTCAGTACGAAGGAGAAGAACAGTGAAGTTCATGCTGATTATGCGCGCTACCGATGAGGCAAAGAAGGCATACGAAAACGCGGATATCGAACAGATCATCAACGCGATGGGCGCCTACAACGAATCCCTCATGAAGGCCGGGGTGCTGCTCGCCGGTGAAGGGCTTTCCGATGACATGAGCGAAGCGTTCGTTGTCGACTTTTCAGCCGAGAACCCCATTGTTACCGACGGCCCGTACGGGGAAACCCACGAACTGTTCAACGGGTTCTGGATTATCCAGACCGCCAGCAAGGAGGAGGCCGTCCAGTGGGCCAGCCGCTGCCCCCTGGGCCCGGGCAGCAAACTCGAAGTCCGCCGCGTGACCGATATGAGCGACTTCGAAGACTTCTCCGACAACGAGTTCCTCCAGAAGGAAGCCGGCTGGCGCGAGGAAATCAACCAGCCCTAGCCGATGGGAGACAAGGACCTGCCCAAGGCGGCAATCCAGCGCACCCTGGACGCCGTGTGGCGGATCGAAAGCGCGCGGATCGTCGCGACGCTTGCCAAGGTCACCGGCGATGTCGGCCTGGCGGAAGATCTCGCCCAGGAAGCCCTGATCGACGCCCTGACACAGTGGCCCGGGTCGGGCGTCCCGGATAACCCGGGCGCCTGGCTCACGGCCGTGGCTAAACGCAAGGCCATAGATGCCTGGCGCCGCCGGGAACGGCTGGACGAGCACTATCGCGCGATCGCCTCCGACCTCAGGGAGATGACTGAGGACCAGTGGCAGCCGATCCCTGATGACGTGCTCCGGCTCGTCTTCATCGCCTGCCACCCCGTGCTTTCCCGTGAGGGGCAGGTGGCCTTGACGCTGCGAACCGTCGGTGGCCTGACCACCGAGGAGATCGCACGGATGCTGCTCGTTCCTGTCGCCACCGTCCAGCAGCGCATCGTCCGGGCAAAGAAGACCCTGTCGGCCGCTCAGGTGCCCTTCGACACCCCCGACCCCAACGAATGGTACGTGCGCCTGGGCGCGGTACTGGCGGTGCTGTACCTGATCTTCACCGAAGGCTATGCCGCCACAACGGGGAACCGGTGGATCCGGACCGAGGTGGCCAACGAAGCGCTGCGTCTTGGCCGCGTGCTGGCAGGCCTGCTGCCGCGGGAGCCCGAAGTTCACGGACTCGTTGCGCTGATGGAGTTCCAGGCGTCCCGGTTCGCTGCGCGCGTCAACCACGACGGCAGCCCTGTCCTGCTCGCAGAACAGGACAGAACACGCTGGGACAGAACCCAGATCGGCCGTGGCCGTGCATCCCGGGCACGTGCCGATGCGCTCGGCCGTGGAAGGGGAAACTACTGCCTGCAGGCAGCTATCGCTCAATGCCACGCGACCGCCCACAGCTTCGAAGCAACTGACTGGAACAAGATCGTGCTGCTCTATGAAGCCTTGGGACGCCTGGCACCGGGCCCCGTCGTTGAACTCAACCATGCCGTAGCGGTTTCCATGGCCACCGGACCTGCCGCGGCCCTGAAGATCGTGGACCGCCTCGCTGCCGAGGGCGCCCTCCGCCGCTCACACCTGCTACCCAGCATCCGCGGAGAACTGCTCACCAAACTCGGAAGAACCGACGAAGCCAAAGCGGAACTGCTGCAGGCCGCCGCACTCACCGCCAACGAACAACAAAAAGCAGTTCTGCTCGCCAAGGCAGCCACCCTCTAACCCTGCCAAGGTGCCTGTGCTTGGACAGAACTCTCCCTGCAGGCTCCAGCGCGGAGAGGCAGCCCGCCCCTTCCACAACCGTGGCAATTCCAGGAGGTTATCCACCGCAACTGCCGCCAGGAGCTGCCCCATCGGCTCCCAAATCCAGTCCTGGATACCCGAATTGACCCCAGCCATGGACGGCCCAGTATCGCCTGCCTCCGGCCGCCGATCAGGAAGCAACGGGGAAAGTCCGGGCTATTCGTCGGGTTGGGGCACAACCCGACCCGACACCGGAAGCTGGCTTATTGGAATATTGTTATCGGCAATTGAAATGCGAGCGAGTCACTGCCGGCCCAGCGGGAAGACAGCGTGCTTAGGCGACGAGGTTGTCAGCTGCTTGCTCCATGTGTTCCCTGATGGTTTTTCGGGCCAGGGATACATTTCCTGTTTCGATGGCTGCCACGATGTCATGGTGCCGGTCGACGTTCATGTTTTTGACGCCCTTTTCGAGCCCTGCGTACATGATGGACATGCGAATAGATCCTTCCAGAGATTCCCACGTGTGGAGGAGGGTGTCGTTGCCGGTCAGGCGGCAGAGCGTTCGGTGGAAGTCCAGGTCGGCTTCGACCTGGGCCTGCAGGCCCCCTTTTTCCGCAGTTCGCATGGCCTCTATAGCTGCCTTCAGCACCGAGATGGCGTCCTGCCGGTCGGGCAGTTCGCAAAGCGTCCGTGCCGCTAAAGTTTCAAGGGCAGCGCGAACGGCATAAATCTCCCGGATTTCTTTCTCGTTCAAATGGCGGACGGAGAGGCGGCCGCGGGGACCGGCCGAGAGCAGGCCTTCCTGTTCAAGCTGGCGCAGGGCTTCACGGAGCGTTCCCCGGCTGATCTGCAGCATCTCGGACAGCTCGGTTTCCACCAGGTGCCGCCCGGGCTCCAGCTCACCGCTGGTGATGGCAGTCCTCAGTGCGGATACCGCCTGCTCGCGCAAGCTCGTCTTTTCCAGTCCCAGCAGCGGGGCTGTTACTCCAGCCATGCCATCGTCCTTAATGTCGTAGGTCGACTGTTTACAGTCCTATTTCGATAGTACGGCAGAAAGCGCGGCACCGGCCGGGACCGGTGCCGCGCTTTCGTTGGGGATGGCTCAAGCGAGTTCGGCGAGTACCTTCGCCACGATGCGGTCCACGGCGAGGCCATAGCGGTCGTGAAGTGTGGGCAGGGCGCCGGCGTCCAGGAACTGGTCCGGGAGGGCGACAGGAACCACGCGCTTTCCGACTCCGGCCGTCACGACGGCAGAGGCGACGGTTTCGAACAGGCCGCCCACCACTGAGTGGTTCTCGAGGGTGACGGCGAGCCGGTCGGTGTTGATTTCGGCCAGTACGGTGGCGGCGTCGAACGGTTTGATGGTGGGGGTGTGCACGACGGCGACGTCCACGTTGTGCGCCGCAAGGGCCTTGGCTGCCTGGAGGGCGCGCATGGTCATCAGGCCAGAGGAGATGAACACAACATCGTTGCCGCCGCGCAAGACCTTGGCCTTGCCGAGTTCGAACGTGTAGTCGTACTCGTCCAGGACGGTGGGGACGTTGCCGCGGAGCAGGCGCAGGTAGGTGGACCCGTCGCTGGCTGCCAGCTGCGGGACTGCCTGTTCGATGTCGATCGAGTCGCAGGGGTCCACGATGGTCAGGTTGGGCATGCCGCGGAAGATCGCCATGTCCTCGGTGGCCTGGTGGCTGGGGCCGTATCCGGTGGTCAGGCCGGGCAGGCCGCCCACGATGTTGACGTTCAGGTTGGGCTCGGCCGCGTCCAGGCAGAGGAAGTCATATGCCCTGCGGGCGGCAAATACGGAGTAGGTGGACGCGAACGGCACCAGCCCGGTTTCGGCCAACCCGGCGGCCGCGCCGAAGAGCAGCTGCTCCGCCATGCCCATCTGGAAGAAGCGCTCCGGGAAGGCCTTGGCGAAGATGTGCATGTCGGTGTACTTGCCCAGATCCGCAGTGAGGCCCACGATCTTGTCGTTCTCCTGCGCGGCCTTCACCAGCGCGTGCCCGAAGGGCGCGGAGGAAGTCTTCTGGCCCGGATCGGCGAAGGACGCGATCATGGCCGAGGTCTTCAGCTTGGGCTTTGAGGCTGTTGTTGTGTCGGGGGCCTCGGTGGTGGTGCTCATGCTGAAGCCTTTCCTTCATAGCCGGTAGTGAGCTGCTCGCGGCAGATCTGCCATTCGTTTTCTTCGATGCGCATGAAGTGCGCCTTTTCGCGATTTTCCAGCAGGGGTACGCCGCGGCCCACCTTCGTGTCGCAGAGGATCACGGAAGGTCGTCCCACGGCGGTGACCTGGGCGGCTGCGTTATCGAAGGCTGCCAGCAGCGCGGTGACGTCGTTGCCGTCCACCCGCTGGGTGTACCAGCCGAAGGATTCCCACTTTTCGGTGACCGGCTCGGTGCGCAGAACCGTGTCGGTTTTGCCGTCGGCCTGGAGGGCGTTGATGTCCACCATCGCTGTCAGATTGCCTAGCTGGTGGTGGTGGGCGCCCATGGCGGCCTCCCAGGTGGAGCCTTCGTCCAGTTCGCCGTCTGAGAGGAAGTTGAATACCCGGGCGCTGGAGCCCTGGTAGCGCAGGCCGAGGGCCATGCCGACGGCGATGGTCAGTCCGTGGCCCAGGGAGCCGCCGGAGATTTCCATGCCGGGGGTGTAGGTGGACATGCCGGACATGGGCAGCCGGGAGTCGTCCGAGCCGTAGGTTTCCAGTTCTTCCACCGGGACGATGCCGGCTTCGGCGAGGGCTGCGTAGTGGCCGATGGCGTAGTGGCCGGTGGAGAGCAGGAACCGGTCGCGGGCTTCCCAGTGCGGGTCCTCGGCCTTGAAGCGGAGCTGGTCCCCATAGACAGTGGCGAGCATGTCCGCCGCACCCAGCGCCTGCCCCACGTAACCCTGTCCCTGCACCTCACCCATGTTCAAGGCATGGTGCCGGATCCGGTGCGCGGCGGCCGAAACATTGGCAACACGTGCGGTGGCGGGGGCGGCAGGGGTTTCCAGAGCGGCAGTCAATTGGTCTTCCTCTGTGGTGGTCATCAGGCGTTTACGATTTGCGGGGTGCTTTGGGTAGCTTCGTCAGCCAGCTGGCGTTCGCGCTTGCCCCAGGTTTCCCGGGTAACGATTGCTGCCCAGAGGCCGATGGCGGCGTAGAAGCTGAAGAGCAGGGCAGGGCCCATCCAGCCCAAGGCGACGAACAGCAGGGTGGTGATGAAGGGGGTGAAGCCGGAGACCATCGCGGAGATCTGGTAGGCCAGTGAGGCTCCGGAGGAGCGGGTCTTGGCCTGGAAGAGCTCCGGGAACCAAGGGCCCTGGGCGCCGGCGAGCGAGTTCTGGCAGACGGCGTAGGAAATGACGATGGTCGCGATGACGAAGATGAACATGCCGGTGTTGACCAGAAGGAACATGGGGATGCCGAACAGGAGAGCGAAGGCTGTGGACCAGATGTAGAGGGGCCGGCGGCCGATCCTGTCGGTGAGGCGGGCCCAGGCCATGGTGGCGAAGATGCCGATGAAGGATGCGATGCAGAGGGCGACGAGGGTTTCGGTCTTGTCTGCCAGCTGCTGGGTGTGGAGGTAGGAGATCATGTAGGTGATGGACACTGCGTAGCCGGCGGTCTCGGCGATGCGCAGGCCGATGCCGCGGACGATGCTCCGCCAGTCGGTCTTGATGACTTCGATGATCGGGTTCTTGACGATTGCGCCGCTGTCCTTGACTTCGTCGAAGACCGGGGATTCGGGGACCTTGGAGCGGATGATCAGGCCGACGGCGACGAGGATGATGCTGGCCAGGAAGGGTACGCGCCAGGCGAGTTCGCCGCCGAGGTTGACGCTGACCAGGAAGACGAGGTTGGCCAGGAGCAGGCCTACCGGGAAGCCGGCCTGGACGATGCCGGTGTATTTGCCCTTGGATTTCCAGGGTGCGTGTTCGTAGCTCATCAGGATGGCGCCGCCCCATTCGGCGCCGAAGGCCAGGCCCTGGACGATGCGGACGAAGACCAGCAGTGCGGGGGCCAGCAGGCCGACTTGCTCGTAGGTGGGCAGCAGGCCGATCAGGAACGTGGCCACGCCCATCAGGATCAGGGAGGCGACCAGGACGGGCTTGCGGCCGACCTTGTCTCCAAGGTGGCCGCCGATGATGCCGCCGATGGGGCGGGCAGCGAATCCGACGCCGAGCGTGGCGAAAGCTGCCAGGGTTCCGGTGACGGGGTCCGTGTTGGGGAAAAAGACTGTACCGAAGTACAGGGCGGCGGCGGTGCCGAAACCGATGAAGTCATACGTCTCGATGACAGCGCCTACACCGGAGCCGATAGCAACGCGCTTTGCGTCCTTGGTGCCATGTACATGGCCGCGCATTTTCAGAGCTTCATTGCTCATAGGTTGAATCCCTTTCAGAGAGCGACGGAAGCGTTATCCGTGCTGTCGACTGTTAACTATAGAGCCAGTGTGACGTGCGCCATTCTTTCTGTCAACAGTAAATGCTTGTAGTTGACTGTCGACATTACTCGGCGTATCGTGATTCCCATCACCCCCCATCCAGAGGATCAACGACGATGTTCAACTCCCGACTTGGCTGCTCGTCCATCAGCTTCCGGCACCAGGACCTGCAGACTGCGTTGCGGACAATGGGCGATCTGGGTTTCGAGGAAATCGATCTTGGCGCTCTACCGGGCGTCTGCAACCACGTTCCCTATGAGCTCGATGCGGCCGCGGTTTCCGTTGTTTCGACAGAAGTGGCAGCATCCGGTCTCCGCGTCCGCTCGGTGAACGGCGACATAGGTGACCTCAACGCCGTTCTTGACGCCGATTCCAAGGCGGCGCGGGAGCGGCACCTTGATGCACTACTCACCCTCACGGCGAACACCGGTGCGAAGGCGCTGGTCCTGCCGTGCGGCGCTCTCGACCACAACCCGGTCCGAAGTCTGGAAGAGGACTTGGACGCCATCGCCGGCGAGCTGATCCATGCCGGCGAACGCGCCGCGGAGTTCGGCGTCGAACTCTGGACCGAATCCCTGCACTTCCTGCGCTTCTGCTGGAACCTGGAGCGTGCAGGACTGCTCGCGGACCGGCTGGCTGGATCCGGCATCGGGATCGTAATGGACTTCAGCCACATCGTGGCGTCCGGGGAGGACACCCTGGAATACCTGGAAAGACACTACGGGCGTATTGCCCACGTCCACCTGCGCGATGCGGTGCCAGGAAACATCAACCTGGGCATCGGAAACGGCAACGCGGACTTCGCCGCGGGCCTGAGACGGCTTTCGGGACAGGGCTACACCGGCCACTTCTCCCTGGAACTGGAAACCCGCGACGTCACACACGAAGAACGGCCGGCAGCCGCGGCCAAAGCAGCCAGCTTCATCTCAGATCTCATCTGAACCATTCACAAGAGCTTTCATCCAATCTGCCATCCCAACACTTAGGAGCATCATGGGCACCACAATTCAGCGCACCGCAGTCCTCACCGGAGCAACTTCGGAACGCGGCATCGGCATGACCACCGCCCGCCGCTACGCCAATCAGGGTTGGGCCGTGGTGATTCTGGACCTCGACGGTGAGAAGTCCGCCAAGGTCGCCGCCGAGATCGGCAATGAGTTCAACGTCCCTGCCTTCGGGCATGAGGTCGACGTCGCCAATGAAGCCTCCGTCACCGCTGCCCAAGCCGCCGTCGCCGCCGAGGTTACTGCGGGCAACCTCCCACCAGTGGGCGCCCTGGCCAACATCGCCGGCATCACCTCGCCGGTCCCGTTCCTGGAGACCACCCTGGAGCTGTGGCACAAGGTGATGGACGTCAACGCCACCGGCACCTACCTGGTGACCAAGGCGTTCCTGCCGGACATGATCGACAACGGCTGGGGCCGGATCGTGAACATGTCCTCCGTCTCGGCCCAGCGCGGCGGCGGCGTCTTCGGCAAGGTCCCCTACTCGGCAGCCAAGGCAGCCATCCTCGGCCTCACCAAGGCACTTGCCCGTGAACTGGGAACCACCGGCGTAACCGTCAACGCCATCACCCCGGGCGCCGTGGACACTAACATCCGCGTCGGCAGCACCGAAGAACAGGAAGCGGCCATCAACGCCGGCATCCCGCTGGGCCGCAACGCCACCACCGAGGAAGTCGCCGCCGTGATCACCTTCCTGTCCTCTGAGGATTCCGCGTACCTGACCGGCACCACCATCGACATCAACGGCGGAAGCCACATTCACTAACCTCAGCCGCCAACAGCCCACCCCGCCAGACCCAGGCAGAGAGCCCATTACCATGACCAAAATATTCAATGACCCCTCAGAATTTGCCGAGGAGGCCCTGGCGGGCTTCTGCGACGTCCACTCAGACCTTGTCCGCCAGGTCCCCGGCGGCGCCGTCCGGCGGGACCGCCCCGCGCAGCCCAAGGTCGCGGTCCTCGCAGGCGGCGGCTCCGGCCACTACCCGGCGTTCGCCGGACTCATCGGGACAGGATTTGCCGACGGCGCCGTGGTGGGCAACATCTTCACCTCGCCCTCTGCCCAGCAGGCCTATTCTGTTGCCAAGGCAGCGGAGTCCGGCGCCGGCGTCGTGTTCACCTACGGCAACTACGCCGGCGATGTGATGAACTTCGGCATGGCCAGCGAACGGCTGGCCGCCGAGGGCATCGCCGTGGAGAACGTGCTGGTCACTGACGACATCGCCAGCGCCCCGCCGTCCGAAGCCGACAAGCGCCGAGGGATCGCCGGGGACTTCACCGTCTTCAAGATCATGGGCGCCGCCGCCGAGAACGGTGCAAGCCTGGCCGAGGTGGTCCGGCTGGGCCGCAAAACCAACGACCGGACCCGCACCATCGGCAGCGCCTTCGCCGGCTGCACCTTCCCCGGCGCCGATGCGCCGCTTTTCACCCTGCCTGACGGGCAAATGGGCCTGGGACTGGGCATTCACGGCGAACCAGGCCTCTTCGACACGGACCTGCCCTCTGCCAAGGAATTGGGGCAGGAACTGGTCTTCAGGCTCCTCACCGAAACCCCGCAAGAGGCTGGACAGCGAATCGCCGTCATCCTGAACGGCTTGGGATCCACCAAGCATGAGGAGCTCTTTGTCCTCTGGCAAACCGTGGCGCCGCTGCTGCGTGCCGCCGGGTATACCCTGGTGCTGCCCGAAGTCGGCGAACTAGTCACAAGCCTCGACATGGCCGGCGTTTCACTTACTGTTACCTGGCTCGACGACGAACTGGAACAGCTGTGGGCTGCCCCCGCGGACACCCCCGCTTACCGGCGCGGCAACACCCCCACAACCTCCGGTATCCAGGGGATTGAGGAAGGGACGGACGTCGGCATTGCCGTTGCTTCCTTCGTGTCCGCTGACTCCTCCCGCACCTACGCCTCGGCCTGCCTTGCGGCAGTCGAAGCGGCGCGGGAATCACTGCACGAGGCAGAGGAGCGGCTGGGCCGCTTGGACGCAATCGCCGGGGACGGGGACCACGGCCGCGGCATGGTACGGGGCATTGACGCCGCAGCCGCGGCGGCGTCCTCCGCCTTCGCCGAAGGAGCCGGCGCCGGTGACGTGCTCATTGCTGCCGGAGACGCCTGGGCAGACAAAGCCGGAGGCACATCGGGAGTCCTCTGGGGTGCCGGACTGAGGGCCTGGGGTGAAGCCATAGGAAACACAGCAGCTCCTGACCCACAAAAACTCGCTGCGGGCGTGACCGCGTTCTCGGACAGGATCGTGCAGCTGGGCAAAGCCGAAACCGGAGACAAGACCATGGTGGACGCCCTCCTGCCCTTCGCCACAACCTTCGGCCGACTGGTAGCCGGCGGGACGCGGCCGGACCAGGCATGGAAGGACGCTGCACAGGAGGCCACACATGCCGCAGAAGCCACCGCAGATCTTCTCCCACTCAAGGGCCGCGCACGGCCCTTGGCCGAGAAGAGTTTGGGCACGCCCGACCCCGGCGCCACATCCCTGGCCATGATTTTCACCGTCATAGGAGACCACCTCACAGGCACCAGCGCTCTTGGTGCCAATGCCGCCACCACGAAACCAGTCGGAGCACAATCATGACAACGGAAGGACACCCCATGGGACTGCGACTCATCGTAGGAGCGGATGAAGCTGGAGTGGACTACAAGGACAAAATCCTCGAAGACCTCCAGCAGGACCCCCGCGTCAGCGAGATCATCGACATCGGCGTTAACCGCACCGACACCCCTCACGACTTCACCAAGCCCTACCCCTACGTGGGCATCGCCGCGGGTGAGATGATCCGAGACGGCGCCGCCGACCGGGCAATACTGTTTTGCGGTACGGGGATCGGTGTTGCCATCGCAGCAAACAAAGTGGACGGAATCAGGGCCACAGCAGCACACGACTCCTTCTCAGTGGAACGCTCAATCCTCTCAAACGACTGCCAGGTCCTCACGATGGGACAACGCGTCGTGGGCATCGAACTTGCGCGCCGGCTGGCAAAGGAATGGATCGGCTACACCTTCGACTCCGAATCAGCCTCGGCGGGCAAGGTGAAGATTCTGACCGACTTCGAAAGCTGCTAAAGAGGCGTGCCGCGGCGTCCGGAATACTCGGGGACCCCTTCCCTGCCAAGACCGAGTCCGGTTGATCGCGGCCCTACAGCGATCCGTCTTGGTGCCTGACGGCGAGTTTGTCCGCTTGGTGCACACCCAAACCTGACGCCATAACCGCCTGACAAGGGAGGACTTGGCCAATGGGCGGAGCTACCACTCGTTCTCCGTTGCCCGCTCCGGTTACAACCGGTGACACATCCACCGACTGCCCCGAGCAGACTCATTAAGTCCAGAAATTTTGGTCTAGTTCGATCATTCTCGAGCTTCCCCACCCCCATTTCCTTGCCCAGCCACTGTCAGGGTGGGATCTGAGAAAGTTATGAACCACTGTCAACAAAACGGGACTTCGTACTATCCTGACGCCGCCGCAGCAGCTGCCGTCATAAGGGACGAGAGCCTGAGGATCTTAGGGCCACAAGCGATAAGGGGATAAACTCACAGGGACTCACAAGACTCACAAGGACTCACAGATGCGCGCGCTGCCCAACCCCTTCCGCCCCACCGCGGGAGCCACTCCCCCGGAACTCATTGGGCGCGAGGGGATGCTCGACGAGTTCGAGTACGGCCTTGGTCTCGGTTCGGGCGCGCCAGGACTGCTATCCATCATCACCGGCGCCCGCGGCATCGGGAAGACTGCGCTGCTGAGCGCGGCCCAGGACAAAGCCCGGCAGCAAGGCTGGATTGTCGTCTCCGAGACCGCTACGCCGGGCTTTGTGGGCCGGATCGGCGAGACGATGCGGCTTCATCTGGAGGAACTCGGCCCCGGCCCTGCCGGACGCCGAATCACCGCCCTTGGGGTGGCCGGCTTCACGCTAACTACCCAGCTGCCGCCCGAAAAGCAGGTTGACTGGCGGCGGCTGGGCGGCCAACTCCTGAGCCTGCTCGCCGAAAAGAAGACCGGGTTGCTTTTCACCGTTGACGAGATCCACTCGGCTGACCGCACGGAACTTTCCCAGCTCGCCGCGGACGTCCAGCACTTTATTCGCGACGGGCTGCCGATAGGTCTGATTTTCGCCGGACTCCCGGCAGCGGTTTCGGACCTGCTCAACGAGGGAGTCGCCACGTTCCTGCGCCGGGCAGAACGGATCGACCTGCATGCCGCTGCCATCAACGAAGTTGAACGCTCCTACAAGGACACGTTCCGGCAGGCAGGAATCAGGATCCATCACGACCAGATCCGGCGCGCAGCCGAGGCGACCGGGGGCTACCCCTTCCTGATCCAGCTCATCGGTTACCAGCTTTGGCGCCAAGCCGAGATCAACGATCTCGCACTGGCAGCGGAAAACGTCACCCAGGCCATCGCAGCAGCCGGTCGCCGCCATGAGATCACGGTGATCGAAGCAGCTCTTTCCACAGCCTCGGAGAAGGACAAGGACTTCCTCCGTGCCATGGCGGAAGACGATGGTGCTGTTGCCGCCGGCGACATCGGCAAGCGGCTCAACGCCAAAAGCAACGTCGTCGCCAACTACCGGGCCCGGCTCATCGCCGCTGGACTCATCGAGGCCCCCGCGTACGGCAAGGTCGATTTCGCGATCCCGGGCCTTCGCGAGTACCTCCGCAAAACACGAGACACGTAGCCGCGCCCATCGGGGCATAGAGCCAAATCTGGCCGGCCAACCCGACAGAAGGCCGGCTATCGGCTCTTCGAAATAGGCGGGGGCGTGCCTGCAAGACCCGGACTATCACCCTAGACCGCGGCCGAAGCCGCTGCCTCGACGTTCGTGCGGCAGACGCCAGGGCGGAAAGCGGCTACCACAACTCCCAGGGGTGAGACCTAGCCGATCCCTGGTTGAAGCAAGCTGCCCCCGACACCGCTATCTGAGGTATCCGGGGCCGCTTCGTTTTATCTAGGGCGCCCCGGGAAGGCTTTCACAAGCGATCCCGTCGCCGTTCCCGTCCAGTCGGGCTACGTCGCCATAGTGTGGGTAGTAGTACTGGAACCAGGACTGGGCCTCGCGCCAAGTGCTGAAGCCTGAGCTCCCGGTGCAATTTCTGGTGTCACCAGGATTGGCTGGCCGTGAGGGGGCCGGCGGCGGCACAGGCGTTGGGGTTGGGCTAGGAGCCGGGGGCGGCGGCTGGTTCGGGGTGCATCCACCACCGTTTATCGGTGCCGTTCCACCGTTGACGAACCTGTACATGAAGGCCGCCATGGCGTCCCTGGCCACGGGCCGGACGGGGTCGAAGACATAGCAGCCGCTACCTATCGGGAAGCCGGTTGAAATGCCCTTGGAAGCGAGCCAACTGATCTGCTGGTAGAACTGGTTTCCGGTTGAGACGTCGACGAAGGGTGAGGTTGTCGGGGCTTGGAACGATGGATAGTTGTCATAGCGGTAGAGGAAAGCTGCCATGGCGTCGCGGTTGACGGGCTCCAAGGGGCGGAATGTCTTTCGTCCGTCAGGTTCCAGCCAGCCAGTGGAGATGTTTTTGGCAGCTAGCCAGGTGATTTCCTTGTAGAACTGGGTGGACGAGTTGACGTCCGCGAACGGTGAAACCGCCGGGGGCGAGAATTCCGGTTTTCCGGCCAGTCGGTAAAGGAAGGCTGCCATTGCATCCCGGTTGACCGGACTGAGCGGACGGTAGGTCCGTGCACCGTCGGGCTCAACCCAGCCCGTAGAGATTCCCTGCGCTGCAAGCCAAGAAATTTCCGTGTGGAACTGGTTGCGGACATCAACGTCGCTGAAACTGATCGGTCCTGGTGCTGGCGCGGTTATAGCGACGGCGGGAAGTGTCACCGCTGCCGCACCGCAGGCATCGCTCATAGTCGAGGTAAGAGCTGCGTGCTCGGCAGCATCGATGCTAAGTTGCCACCGGTACTTCACGAGCACCCAGTCGGTGGCGTAGGCACAGGCGGTACCGGCCATGGAAGGCATCCACTCTGCGGGGTCCCGGTCGCTCTTGGTTTGATTGACTTCGTCGGTGACAGCTTCCAGGGCAACGGTCAGTGTCATGTCGTTGGCGAAATCACGCCGCTGCTCGGCACTCCAGGCGTGAGCGCCGGAACCCCATGCTTCAGCCAAGGGCACCATGTGGTCGATGTCCACGTCGGAGGCATTGACCCATGTTTGTCCGTCGTATCTTGACGTCCATTGTCCGGTTGCCACGGTGCAGCCAGAGCTCATCGTCACAGGAGCGGTTGATTCCTCCTGCAGCACCTCTGACCTGGTGTCGCAGCCGTCGCCGTCTGCGTCGGTCCAGTGCTGGAAGTAGGTGCGGTCGTAGCCGGAAGTAGCTTCTTCGACCACCGAGAGCGAAGCCAGCACGCTTGCTGCGCTGGCAGTATCAGCAGCAGACGCTGTCTGCGGTAGACCGACCGCTGCTGTTGCGGTCAGCACAAGTGATGCTGACCAAGAAAGGATTTTGAACATCCATGTCCCCCACTATTCAGTTGCGCCGCCTTCGGCGCCAATCTGGATAGTACTTCTCTCCTCTGACATCGAATGCCTACAGGCGTAAGCCACGTCGAATGTGTCGCAGAAGGGGCACCAGCATGCGCTGTTCAATCGGTCCTTCTCTGTCAGGCTTAGGCACCTCGGCGGTTATTTCGCCGGCAGCTTTCCCATTCCCCCCGTGGCGTCTCCTAGGGTCGCTCGGTCAGCAGCCCGGATGGGAGACCCCGAGCATTCGACCGCGGAACGTTATACAAAGCCCTTAGTTGAGTCGGGGCACCACCGGGACTGGCACGTTGGAGTAGTTCGTGACGCCTACTCCCAACTGGCCATCCGAGTTGATCCCCCGGCCCACACTCTTCCGTCACTTCGGACGCCGAGGTTGATCCGGGGCCGACGGTCGTTGTTGTAAACGAATCCAGCTCTGAAGGCTGGTGGGAATTGGAGCCGCTTCTCAGTTCGTCCCCCGCCCACTTGGACCATGCCGTTGGCTCCCCAACCGAAGACTCGGGCGGCGCCGTCGATCGCAAAGGCTGGTCTTTCCTGAATGGCGACCTGCTTGATGATTGCCAAAGGCGACGCGACCTGGACGGGTGTGTTTGAGTACTTACTGGTCACCCCGATACCTAAATGTCCTTAGCGGTTATATCCTATGACCACTGAGACCCGTCACTTTTAACTGCGTATGCCGATCCTTGGCCTGCTGCGGTCTACAGGGGCCCCTCAACAAGTTTGGCTGACCCGCTCAGACAGTGTCTTTTAGCAGCGGATCATCTTGGACAAAGCTGATGGGGCAAGATTGGTCCGGTGAGCATAACTAAGCCTTTCGCACAATTAGCAGAAACTGAAGTCGCCGCCGTAGGTCTTTTGGAGCAGGGCTCTGAATCTACTTTGAGTATTAGAAGTGTTATTCGGGGGCACCGCACCGTCATCGGCTTAGCAGTCACAGCGTCTGTTGTGGCGTCCGTGCTTGCACTAGTCCAACCTGCGTTGCTGAACCAGCTGATCGGTTCGATTGAAACCGGGCAGGACACTTGGCCATTGCTAGCTACACTGGTCGCCCTGCTTCTCGTGAATGTGCTGACGGCTAGTTTTCAGCAGTATTTGGTTGATGTGACAGCGGAAAGGATCGTGTGGTCGATTAGGAGCCGTGTAATTTCTCTCTCGCTGAGAATGCCCTTGGAGACTCTTCGACGGATTTCTGCGTCGCAGGTCATCTCCCGAGTAGGGCCGGATGCGGCAACCTTGCGAACTGCTCTGACCGGCGGGATCTTCGATTCTTTGGGCAACGCGCTCCTCATGCTCGGTGCCCTTGTGGCCATGGCCCTGGTAGATATCCATCTCCTGTTCCTGACCCTTATTGTTGTTGTGGCGTCCTTCTCAATTGTTCTGGGGGCGTTCCGGATTACCCGGACCAGCTCGCGCAAAAATCAGGAGGCCGTCGCTGGCGTGACGGTATTTTTGGACAGGGCGCTTTCCGGGATCCGGACGATCAGAATCTACAACTCAACGAAGCAAACCCAGACGACAATGCAGGCCCTGCTTGAAGGGTCCAAGCAGGCCGGGGTTCGGCTCGCGAGAGTCAAGGCGCTGGTGGCGCCCGCCAATGGGCTAGCGGTTCAGGGGTCTGTTCTTGCCGTTCTGGGTGTGGGCGGTTTCCGGGTAGCTGAAGGATCGCTGACCATTGCGGATCTTGTTACGTTCGTCGCGTATCTCTTTCTGGCAGTTGTGCCAATGAGCCAACTCCTGTCGGCCGTTAGTGACGTAAGCGTCGCGAGCGGAACGCTGGACAGAATTCGGGGCCTCTTTGACGAATCCGCAAAGGAAGAGCGACCAACCACTAAACAGCCAGGTACTGTGAGTGGACCTGAGGATGGCATCTACACAGGCTCACCGGCATCAGGGGTTAGTCCGGCTCCTACAGTCGTGCTTGAAGGTGTTTCATACGAGCATGCTGATTCCGGATTTCGGGTTGAAGGCGTATCAATGTCCCTTATGGGTGGAAGTATGGTTGCCCTGGTGGGTCCTTCAGGCTCCGGGAAATCCACCATCCTGGACCTCATCTCTGGTCTCATTCCTGCACACGCCGGTTCCGTCCGCGCCGGTCAACTGACACTCGGCCAAGCAGACGATGAGGCTTGGCGGTCGCAGATCGCTTACGTGGAACAGAGCCATGGCATCATCAGCGGAACAGTTCGTGAAAATCTCGTGCTCGGCCGCCCGAGTGCAACCGAGCAAGAACTTCGGGAGGCACTCGTCAGCGTTAATTTAGCGAGGTTAACAGCCAGGGGCCCCCGAGGGTTGGACCTGGTTATCGACGACGGGTCTGGGCTCTCTGGAGGAGAACGACAACGTCTGGCGATTGCCCGGGCAATCGCCTCCAACCGACCGATTATCCTTCTTGATGAACCTTCCGCAAACTTGGACGCTGACAACATTGAGGCCCTGATAGTAGTCCTGCAGTCCCTGAGGGGAACACGAACGGTGCTCATATCGACTCATAATTCGCAGATTGCTGCGGTCTGCGACCACGTGCTTGATATGCAGGGCGGCGTCGTTCAGTTGCGGGAAGTTCAAGAAAATGGTTGCCAAACGTTTGCCGGCGGGTGAACGAGATAAAAACTTTTGAGAGAGAAGATCGTTTACGCCGAAGGTAACTGCTTTCGGCTAGCAAAAGAGCAAGCCGTATGCAAAAAGTTCGAAATACTTCCTCGTGAGCGCCGTACTTTGACCTGCATTGGCCGCGCGGATAGGCTAAGCGGGCCGCTGTAGCGGCAAATCCGGTCTCATACTAAAAGGAGTTTAGTAATGAAGAAGCTCTACATCCGCCCGATCATCGAGGAAATTGGCACTCTGCGGGAGACGACCAAGGGCCTCCCTTGGGGTTGCAACCGCGACGGCCTGGGCCACCGCGTTCCTAACCTGAGCTGCGGCTGGATCTAAGACACAAGCTAGCCGGAGGCCTTCGTTCGTGCCGTTCGATGGCCTCCGGTGTGCACTGACTCATGCACCTCCCCAATTTAATTCACACCGCGATCTTGGCGGGCAACGAAGCCTCCCTTGCGCATCGCCGACACCTAGCTCGTCGCTTTACTGACACGTGGGATCAACACTGCGGCCACCTCGCTCTGCAGGTCTGGGAAGACACCCCCTTTTTTGACGATCGCCAACCCGTGCCGGATCCACGCACATCAAAGCAGTTTGATTTCGAGAATTTCGCCTCTGTGGGTCTGCTATCCGGCGAAGTTCGGTTTATCTGTCATCAAGATGGCCTGGCCGTCTTGACCAATTCCCTGGCGTTTCTTTCTCAAGCCTTTTCCCTCACACTGGATCCTCGCGGTCTCGCTGAAGAAATGTCGCGATTTATTCCGGAGCGATTCAAGACACGAACACCTTGGCGCGGGGTCCAGCGAGTACCACCCGGATATAAGGCCTCGCTTCGGCCTGACAGTACGTGGGGCGTCACCCCTATAACAGATGCCGATTCGGAGTTTGTTTCCGCTGACCCCGTCACATTAGCCAGCGGAGAACCGCAGCAGGCATTGAGGGCAGCCATACGGCGCTCAATCGAGGGAGCGTCAAGTATCGTGGCAGACCTATCCGGCGGGATGGACTCCACGTCTATCTGCGGGATCCTCTCTAACTTTGAGGTGCCTTACACGGCTGCGCATGTCACAAGTTCAGACAACAACAATTCTGATTGGCACTTTGCCAAGAAGGCGGCCACAGAGCTCGGTCAGTCCGTGCACACCCTCGGCTGCAGCCATGATGCGGCCGGCTCATTCGACAGCACCTTCCATGGCTTACCGGCTGCCCTTTGCGAAGGTATCCCCACTTGGGTTGGCGGCGATAAGGGGTACGCCCTACGTTCTGACTTTGCCACGAATGAGCGCCATGACGTTTACCTGGTCGGAGTTGGCGGAGACGAACTGTTTTCGATGCAGTACGGAGCGCTACTCTCGCACGATGGTCCGGGGCGAGGGCGCGGACGCTACCGGACGCTTATGCGCTCCATGTCGGCAGCCGGAACGCTGCGAGCAAATGCGCGCATGCTCATGACCAATCGGTTAAGTCCTGGCGATGAAGCGAGGATACGCCTTGGACCTACTACTAACGGAAAGACGAGTCCCGGCGCTGCCCTTGCTGACCTCGGCTGGCTCCCCGGACTCGAGATCCCGGCATATTTGGCTCCAGCACTGAGAGCCGAACTATCTGCAAACCTCATAGAGTTTTTGGATACTTCAGACTTTTACCTGCACAAGGAACGTTTTAAGCACACAATTCTCGAAAGTGCTGTAAAGCAGGCTAAGACGCTTGCTAGCGTGAATCGAAACTTCGGTCACTCGAAGCTGCGCTTCAGCGCTCCTTTTCTTGATCCTAAGCTCGTGAAACTGGTGCTGGCGCTGGAATCGCATGAATTTAGTCCGCGTAATGGTCATAAACATATATTAAAGGAGATCGTGGGGAGCGCGCTGCCCGTCGCCGTCCGGGACAGGCGCGATAAAGGCGAGTTGAGCAGCGAACTTTACGAGAGCTTCGTGGTCAACCGAGAGACAGTTCGACGTCACCTCAGCGATTCCTACCTCGTGGACCTCGGCGTCGTCAGCGGTGACTCGATGCGTGCCGCCATGTCTCGGTCAATGTTTTCAACTAGCTCACTAATGGAGCTCGAAGAGCTCTATCACGCGGAAAAATGGGTACGCAATATGGTTTCTAAAGTCGGGAGCAGCAGCTAATAATGTCGATTCCTATTGGGTCTTTTAAAACCCTGCGACCCACCCAGCCCGAACGACTGGGCCTTCATGTCGCGTTAACCGTGTCGCGCGGTATGTCACGCATGAAACCTTCGGTCCTGCATAACGTCCTGGGCAAGTATGCCGGAGTCGTAGACAAGATGGGTGACCGTAGTGTTGACGCGCCACGAGCCGAACGCGCCCACGCCGCCCTTTGCCACCTCAGCCCGCGCTGCGCCTCACATGAAGCGTGTTTTGTTCGGTCTCTCGCCCTTTTTCTCTACTTGCGTCCGCTCGGACGAAACATCTCCTGGCATGCGGGATTCCGGACAGACCCGTTTCTTGGACATGCTTGGATCCAAGTTGACTCCCACCCAATATCTGAGGCTTTAGAAGTCTCGCAATTCATCGAGACGATGCGCGTTCACTAAATGCAGACACCAACAATGGGGACCAACGTAAATGAATAAAATAGAAGAATATGATGGACAGTACATTCAGTCCCCCGGGGCGATCAGTGGTCCATCGAGTGACGGTGCAGTCATATATTCACCCGCTTCCGGCTCGTACTACGCAATTAACGAAGTGGCAATGAGCATCTGGAACCATCTCGCTTCGCCTGCCACCGCAGCTCACGTCACGAATGCCCTAACCGCCGAGTACGACGCGCCAGAAGACGTCCTTGCGGAGGACGTCTGTGCGACGTTGAGGTACTTGGAGTCGGTGAAACTCGTTGAGCGGGTTTCTGCTGGGGGTTTCAATGCAACGTCGTAAAAAGATCGGGTTCCTGACCTTCGGCCATTGGGGAGTCCAAGACGACGGGTCTAGGAATGCCGGAAGCACCATCCAGGACCTCGTCGCCTTGGCGCGCGACGCTGAGCATGCCGGCATCGACGGGGCCTGGCTGCGCGTACATCATTTCCAGCCCATGCTCTCCAGCGCCCTTCCTGTTATCGCCGCGATGGGAGCAGTGACCGAGCGGATCGAACTGGGCACTGCGGTGATAGACATGCGCTATTCACTACCGACCGCACTGGGCGAAGATGCGGCGACCGTCGAGGCTCTTGTCCCCGGGCGTCTGCATCTTGGCGTCTCACGAGGGGCCCCTGAACCGTTCGACCAAGGGTTAGCAACCTATGGCGTTCACACCGTCGAAGATAACAACGACGCTACTGAAATAGGTTGGTCCCGTGCGGTGCAGCTGCGCGAAATCCTGGACGGCAGGTCGACTCTAACCCCGGCTCCTCGCGGATCTGCAGACCAGAGCAGCAACTTTCGGATCGAACCCACTGCCTCCCAGCTCGCCACGAGAATGTGGTGGGGGTCTGGCAGCGTTGGGTCAGCCGTTCGTGCGGCCAAGAACGGCTTCTTCCTGCTCTCCTCCACGCTCCTCCTCCAAGACGACGGCGCGTCTTTCGCCGAACAACAGGCATCTCAGATCAGGTCGCATCGCGACGCCTGGGCCGCAGCGGGACACGCAAACCCGGCCCAGGCTGCCGTGACTCGAGTCGTGCACATCATCGAAGACCAAATGGACGAAGACTACTTCGGCACCCTCCGCGGCGAGCAGGAACGACGCGGGGAGTTGGAGGGGCGTCAGGCAGTCACTGGCCCAGCCTATGTCGGATCAGTCAATGAAATTGCTGCCATGATGCGAGCCGATCCCGCGGTGACGGAAGCGGACTGGGTGTTGCTCGCATTGCCTGAGTTCACGGGCCGGGCATACACAGTAAAAACATTTGAACGATGGGGCGAGCTCCGCCAGCAACTTGGTTGGTCATAATCGCATAATCCACACCCGTCCCATCTCAGCCACGGCCCTCCTGGTGCATCAAAAACCGCATTGGGGCAAGCCCAAAGGACAGCGATGAAGACTGGCCAACTTCCCAAGGAGTCTGGCGGAACTACACCCCAACCTGACGTCAGGCATGGGCTCGAACACCGTCAGGATAGATTGCAAGGAGGTGTTGCTGGACGGTCGTGGTCAACAGCCTTAGATTTCAACCTGACAGAAGGACACGCAAGGCACGTGGTGTCCCTTGACTGGTAGGTGTCTCGCCCTTGTCCAGTACGAGCCAGCAAGCGGAGGCACCTTGCTGTGTCGGGAGTGTGTCAGAAAAGACCTGGGGTAAGACCTGAGGGACTGCGCGAGGCCCGGACTTGTCACGTAGAAGGCGCAAAAGTACCGCAAAATTTTGCGGTTACCGGTTCCGATTCTGCTGGTCTGCAGTGATCGTTGAAACCTAACTCCTCTAGTGACAGCGAGGCTATCCAGAATGGACGTTACCGGGTTTCTGATCATTGCTTTCATATTCCTCACCCCAGTCGGCGCAGGGACTTGTGCCGTTTTCTATTACCATCGATTTCTCAGCAAGCGTTACGACATTCCGGGGCCTCTTCCCGTCCTGATGCAGATCGTTCGACGCGGTGATGATGTCAGTTCTGTGAAGGTCATCGTTCCCAGGGTGCGACGTGCGCTGGCAGGCCAGTGCACTAGGACAGTGTCGGGCAAAGACAGGGTCAACCCGGTACACACGATCCGGATGGCCGCTGAGGACATCGATGCCCTCGGAGACTCGATCGGGCTGACCGCGTTCGTCCAGGACTACGCGGATGCCTATTCTTCCCACGCGGCCAGCAGGAATTGGGAGGGTGATCTGTCGGCTGTCCTAGAGGTTTACGTGGTCGCCGATGCCGGGTGCTGGCCAAACCATCCGCTGATCTCCGCCGTCAGACCGCGCCGGCCGCAGGCGCCGATGCTCGTCCGCCCGAACAAGGCGGAGTCATTCGACTTGAACGAGCCGGATCCCCAGGAATGGAACCGGCCGGGCGCCTGCTTACCTGACCGCAAGGTCCACTCGGCAACGGCATCACGGCCGCGCTACGAGGCTGCCACCCGGCCCTACTCCGCTGATCCGGACCTCACTCGTCCGGTCCGGGCCCCGCGGAGGGACAAGGCCGACCCATTACGGTCCTTGGTCAAGGACGGCCGGACCCTCATCCGCATGGACACCCGCTCTATCCTCCTGGTCGGGCGCCACCCTGACTGCGACGTGGTCATCTCCGACCTGACCGTATCTGGCGAACACGCCTCTATCGAGGAGTGCCCTGACGGTTGGATGCTGCGGCCTAAGGAAGGGCGCATCTGCCGGGTCAACGATGTCCGGACCGTCGAACCCACCTTGCTTAGTGATGGAGACATTCTTGGTTTTGGAGAGAGCGAGGAAACCATTGAGTTCCGCGGCTGAACATGACGGGCCCTTCGGGGAATTGCCACAGGTATTCTTCATTCATGACCGCGGCGGCGTGCCGCACGGCGGGAAGGGGACGCAGTGAAACTGGAGCTGTTGCATCTGAACAGTGGAGCGCACGAGGTGCTTCATGAGTACGAATCGGCCATGATTGGGCGCATGCCGCCCCTCGCCGCGGACAAAGCGCGGATCGTGATCAACAATGCTTACCTTTCCCGCCTCGCTGTAACGGTATTCAACCGGAATGACCGGATGATCATCGAAAGCAACCAGGATCCTGCAAGCGGCAGAGTGCACGTCATCCGCGCAGGAAAATGGTGCCTGGTGAGGAAGGGATCGCCCGTGGAAGTCTTTCCGATGGGGATCTTCAGCCGCATCAGGATCGAGCTGCTCGACGAAATCGGCAGCATCATAGAACTGCACATCAAGGCCAGCGGCGGCAGGCTTCACCCTGACGGAGAACCGACCAGAGCGGGCTCCAGTGAGTCACTGGAGGCGGACGATTGGGTCCTCGCGATCACTGCGGTCGAGTGCGCCCGCTTGGCGGGCAAAAAACTGACCGCGTCGTCGGCGAAACCCTACTTCCTGCGCTATATCGGCCGGTCCCTTAGTAACACCGGCGCCTTTGAATCGGCCTATCAGAAGGCCGGAACGCTCCTGCTGGGCGACCCATACGCCGGCAAGCAGCGGCTCCTGGACGCAGCATCAGAAATCGACCCCTTACTCGTCCGCCAGATGACCCTAAAGCTGGAGGGCTGAGATGTCCATCCCAGAGGTTTGGCAGACCGGCGTCACCGCCAATCTCAGCAGCCTGGGCGGTCGGCGGGCAAGGCTCAAGTTCGCTTCCGGAACCTTCGGAAACGGCCCCCGCCGAACACTCATGGTCGAGGTCTCCCACGGGGAGTTAGGGGCCGGCGGGGAGGCCTGGGTTTTCAATGTGTGGCCACGGGAAAAATGGTCCACGGCCGACTATCGAGATCTCGGCATCAGCGCCAACACTCCGCTCGTTGGGCGCTTCAGCACCGACGTCGCCTCGTCGGGGACGCGGCGGGTCCGTGCACTGCAAAGCATCGTGGCACGCCAGAAGTCTGACCCAGAATCCTTGGCCGGCATGGTGCGCATCTTTGGCTTCGGCGTCGTGGACCAGGTGGACGGGGAGGCTGTGGAGGACATGACGATCTACTTCGATCTGATGGAATACGCAGGCAAATCGCTGGCCTCGCTCGTGCCGGTTCGAGACCTAATCGGTGGCGCGGAGTCAGGCAAGCGCTGGAACCTGAGACCCGCGGAGACTGCCGCGGCGTTCCTTCCGGCGGCCCGAGCTCTGGAGACCCTGCACTGCATCACCGAAGGTTCCGCGGCCACTGCCCATCGGGATATCAAACCGTCCAACCTCCTCGTTCTCTGGCCGGAAGAAGTGGCGTATGGGCGCATCGCCGACAGGCTCGGCCAAGCGGCACTGCCGCGCCACGGGCTGCCCCTCATCAGGATCGGTGACCTGGGTACTGTCAGGTCCGAAGGTACCCATCCGGGGGCGACGAGGACGGGTACGGCCCCGCGGTCGGAGTTCTGGAGCGCTCCCGACACGGTACGGGACGGTGTCGGGAAAGTGGACCCGGCCGCCGATGTGTGGAGTTTCGCGGCGACACTATTTTTCACCGCCACAGGAACCTTCCCGTGGCAAGAGCTTCCGCTGCATGTTCCGGCTGACATGGTGCGGTTCCTCACCGTCACGGGTCAAGCTCCCGATTCGCCTGCTTTCGGTGAGCTTCCGGATGAGATGGCGGGACTGATCAGGAAGTGCCTGCGCGCTGTTCCGTCATTGCGTCCGTCCATGGATGAAGTCGCAGCAAAGCTGGAGCATATCGTCGATGCCGAAGGTGTGTTCAGCGGCGTAGACACCCCAACCCGCTCTATACCGGTGGCCGCGCAGCCAAAGGGCGAACAGGAGACGCCCATCTTGACCGCTGTCGACGATCAAATCCCGTCTGGGCCAAAAAGTGACGTCCCCTTGCCGAGAGACCCTCACGTATCAAAAGCTGCCTTCGCCGTGATAGGTCTGATCATCATCCTGTTCGGCGCGTTTGTTCTGGCTGGATACCGGGTGCTGCCGATCTCCGGGTTTCCCTTGGATTTCCGACCCGCCCTAACGGCACCAGACACGGAGCAGCCCGGCATATCGGAGAAATCCCCGGCGGTTGTTGCGCCCGCAAACATGTATTCCGGAACCGATGACCGCGTATTTCAAATCGCCAAGCACGGCCCTGGCGCGGAGGCCCTAGTGGTTACGCATTCAGGCGACAGAAACTTCAAGGTGGAATCTGGCGATCTGCTGGTTAACGTCACCGGCAACTACTCTGGGACCGTGCTCCTGGACGCGCCGCCTGCAATCCCTACAAACACCAAGACCTTGAAGGTCACCGCCGACGGTCCTTGGACTGTTACGGCCACCTCCCTTCAGGATCTGCCTAGATATGACGGGTCCGCACCCATCACCGGGACAAGCGACGCGCTCTTTTACTACACCGGTGAGGCCACAAAGGCCACCTTCACCTCCACCGGCTCCGGCAACATCATCGTTCACAACTACACCGACGTTTCTGACTACCCCGACTTTTTGGTGAATGCGATCGGCAACTACAGCGGCCCTGTGCCTTGGGTCCGGGGGCTGTATGAGGTCATCGCAGACGGCGACTGGTCCGCGACCGTGAAGTAGCGTTGCGCCCGTTTCATATGATTGCCTCGGGCTGCCCGAGCGCGACTTTACTGAGGATCCGAACTCCTCGAATCGCTCGTCATGCCTCAAGAATCACATTTTCGGTCTCGTCCCAAAAGTAAAGGCACCCGTACCAGACGACCACGAGGTGCAGCGCTTGTCGGGGAGCCGACGGGGAACACGTTCTTGTACAGGCGGCAACAGCCATGGGATCCGGAGTTGAAGAGGGCCCACACAACTCACAAGGATTACCAAGTTCGCAAAGCCCACCCCGTGCGCACCAGTGTTTTTTTAGTGGCCTTTTGGTGGTCTTTCTTACTAGACTGGGGTAAGCACCGAAAGGAGTCACTCATCGTGAGTATCTCAATCGACGTGGGAACGGCGCATAGCGGAACAGCACGTCTGGGCATTCGAGAGATTGCCCGACAGCTGAACAGCGCGCTGGGGGCCACGTTGGTCGCCGCGTTGGCGGGCAGCAAAGACCCCAAAATCAGCTATCGGTGGGCCCGCACCGGTGGGCCCGAGCCCCGACCGGAGGCCCAGGCCCGGCTGCAGCTCGCCCACCGCGCCTGGACCGCTGTGTCGAGCGTCGAGGGCGAACACGTAGCCCGGCTGTGGTTTGTGGGCGCCAACCCGTGGCTTGATGAAGTCCCCCCCATCGAAGCGATCAAGGATATGCGCGCCAAGGAGGTCATGGCGGCTGCTACGGCGATGACTGAAGACAGGGTTGCCGGTTGACCGGAGTGTGTTCCAGTACCGGGGCTTGGCCTAGGTGTATTGACCACGGACGTTAGGAACATGCGGCGTGGTTAGGTGACAAAAAGAAGACCTCCAAGTGGAGTGGGGCTTGTCTAAGAGTCCGATCCACAAGGAGGTCTTCAATGTCCCATGCTAACGCGCTCCTGACGCCCAAGGGGCGGCTTCGCCTTGCCAGATGCGTCGTCGAAGACAAATGGCCGTTGCGTCGGGCAGCTGAACGTTTTCAGGTATCTGTCCCGCCCGCCGCGCGGTGGGCCGACCGTTACCGGGCTTTTGGTGAGAACGGGATGGAAGACCGTTCCAGCCGGCCCGTCAGCTCCCCGCGGCGGACCTCCATGCGGCGGGAGCGGCGGATTATCGCGATCAGGATCAACCGCCGGTGGGGACCGGCCAGGATCGGTTATCTGCTGGGCATCCATCCCTCCACGGTGCACCGGGTGCTGTCCAGGTTCGGGCTGGCGAGGCTGTCCTGGCTGGACCGGGCCACGGGCCGGGTGATCCGCGTTACGAGCACCACAGCCCCGGGGACCTGGTCCACGTTGACATCAAAAAACTCGGACGGATCCCTGACGGCGGCGGACACCGCAGCGTGGGCAGGACCGCCGGAAACCGGAACAAGACCGGTACCGAGGCGAACCGGCGACCGGGCTACGCTTTCCTGCACAACGCCGTCGATGACCATTCCCGGCTCGCCTACACCGAGATCCTGACCGATGAGAAAAAGGACACCGCGGCCGGATTCTGGGCACGCGCCAACGCCTATTTCGAGTCCCGCGGGATCACTGTCAAACGGGTCCTGACCGATAACGGCTCCTGCTACCGCTCCTACGCGTTCAAAGACGCGCTGGGCCCTGAGATCAGGCACAAACGCACCCGCCCCTACAGGCCCCAGACCAACGGCAAAGTCTGTGAAGACTTATCGTGGTGCTGCGTCTGGTTCAGTCTGACCCCGGCCAAAGTCTGACCATGGTGTCCTTCGTTCGATTTGTCGACTGAGCCCGGGCGCAGCACCACAGAGTGGCGCCGGCCAGACGGATCTGACCTGATAGGAGCTTGGACCAGAAGCCCCGTCACAGACCTGTCGCCCGCCCGACCGGCCCGCTCGTCCGTTCATTCATCCACGCACGGAAGGAGCGTTTCCAGCATGACAACCTTGCTCGAAGATGTCACGGTCGTCGGTGGAATCGACACCCACAAACACACCCACTATGCCGCCGCCATCGACAGCCAGGGCCGCCTACTTGGCCACCAGCAGTTCCCGGCGACCTCTTCTGGGTACGAAGCATTACGTCTATGGATGCGCGGCTATGGCAGTCTCGCCTCCATTGGAGTGGAGAGCACAGGATCATTCGGCGCTGCACTCGCTCGCGAACTGACCCGTCAAGGCGAACGCGTGATCGAGGTGAACCGCCCCAACCGGATCGCCCGCCGGATGGACGGCAAATCTGACCGTCTCGACGCCGAACAAATCGCCCGCGCCGTTCTCGGAGAAACCTCCACCGCAACCCCGAAAAGCAAATCAGGGACAATCGAAGTCATCCGAACCCTTCGCGTCACGCGATCCAGTGCCGTGAAGGCACGAACGCAAGCCTTCAACACCCTGTTCGGCATCATGATCGGCGCTCCCTCGACGCTACGCGACGAACTCGTTGACCTAACCAAACGCACCTTGGTGAACAGGTGCGTAAGGCTTCGCCCCGAGACCGAGAATCTCCTGTCCTTAGCAACTGCCCCCGAACGGATGCACCTGGCAGGAACCAAACTTGCACTGCGCGACCTCGCCCGCCGATGGAAGGCCTTGGACGATGAAATCAAGCAGCTGAACGCTCAGATTGAAGCACTGGTGGCCACTGCCGCGCCCGACCTCATCCAGCTCCACGGCGTTGGCACCGAAATTGCCGGGCAGTTCCTGGTCACCGTCGGCGATAACACTGACCGGATCCGAAACGAGGCCGCCTTCGCGAAACTTTGCGGAGTCGCGCCTCAACCGGCCAGCAGCGGACGCACCACCGGCCGACACCGCCTCTCCCGCAGCGGCGACCGCGCAGCGAACAGTGCGCTCTACATCGTCGCCATCGTCCGAATGCGCCGGCATGAACCCACCCGCGCCTACGTCGAACGACGCACCGCCGAAGGACTCAGCAAACGCGAAATCATCCGCTGCCTCAAGCGCTACATCGCCAGAGAGATCTACGCCCACCTTCCCCAGACCAGCACTTGACAATATAGGAGCATCGAGCGTTACAACCGCACCATGCTCGACGAATGGGCCTACGCCCGCCCTTACCGCTCAGAGACCGAGCGTGTTGCCGCTTTCGCCGACTGGCTCCATCACTACAATCATCATCGAGGCCACACCTCACTCAAAGGTCAGCCACCGGCCAGCCGCGTCACCAACCTCTCAGGTCAATACACCTAGGTGGAAGGGCCGACTACTGGATACCGGATCGCTAAGTGATCGTATGGACCTTTGAATCCGCTGCCGCGGAGTGCTGGGGCGGTGGATCGGTCGTCCTAGTCGCGCTTCGACACCCCAGGCTCGACGGTGTACCCGGCTGGAGATCGACGCACCGCGTATGCGGAGACGCTGGCGATGGCCCGTGTTGGGAGGACTTCAGCGACGCGGTGGCGTTCGCCGCCCGTAGGCCCCTTAGTCGCTACCTTCGATTACTTCGGAGTCCGGTTCGGCCCATTCCAGGGCGGCGACGAGATGTCCCTCATTTGGGAGTGCTTTCTGTTCGGCTGGCGGCAATCTGTCGTAGGTGTAGGCGGCAACCGCCATGGGTGAGGTGGAGCGTCCGAGACTGTAGCGGACGCTGCGGTCGTTTTTGGTGCCACAGATGAGGATGCCGACGGTCTCATTGTGGAAGTCCCGGCGTAACACGTCATCGACCAGGGCAACGTAAAAGTTCAGCTTGCCGGCAAATTCTGGCTGGAACTTCCCTGTCTTTAGTTCGATAACGACGTACCGGAGCTGTTCGATGTGGAAGAACAGCAAATCAACGTAGTAGTCATCGCCGTCAACGTCGAAGTGCACTTGTCTGCCGACAAAGGAGAAGCCTGGCCCAAGTTCCTGCAGGGTTTCGGTGATTCTGCCCGTCAGGGCGTTTTCGAGGTCGCGTTCGGCGACTTCGCCGGAGAGGCCGAGGAATTCAAAGTTGTAGGGGTCCTTCGCCATTTGCTGGGCAAGTTCGGAATCGGGAGCAGCGAGCTGGCGCGTGAAGTTCGATGGTGCAGCCCCGGTGCGTTCCATCGAGCGGTTCATCATCATGTTCAGCAGGACGTTCCGGGACCATCCGTATTGGACGGCTGCGGCGGCATACCAGTTGCGCTCCTCGGCCGTATCGGCCTTGTCCAGGATTGTTCGGATGTGGCCCCACGGCAAATGTGCCACAGCCTGTGGCACATTTGCCGCCTCGCCCCAGGCTCGGACCATCGCTGTCATGTACTGGAAGTTGCGAGGCGATAAGCCCTTCATCTCTGGAAAGGCCTGCCGCATGTCTGCAGCGAGCCGATTGATGACCCCGCTCCCCCAGCCCTGCCGGTCCTGGCGGGCGATAATGTCCTTGCCTAAGGACCAGTAAAGCTCAATGGCCAGGGCATTGACGGTTCGTTGCGCTTGAGTCCTGGCGCCCCGAACGCGTTCCTTCAGTGACTCCAGCAGTTCCGCATAGTCTGCCGGCAGGTCGATCTCTGAAGAAGTCATGACTCCACCCTAGTGATTTGCATTTGCGCCACAGCTTGTGGCACAAATACCCCTGCCTCGCCGCCTTTGATCACTAGCGGCTCACACTGTTCTTACTCCGTTCCGACCCTACTGCTGCGCCGTTGCGGGACTTTCTGGCTTTGGCGGCTCCCTTGCCCATGGTGACTGCTGTGCTGGGGTGTGTGCCCTCGCTGCGCGCCGCTGCGAGGCGGCCGCGGACCTGAGTTTCGTTTGCACTGGTGTTCTCCAGAGACTCCGCAAACTTTTCGTGGTGCACCTCTGACCCGTAACCAGCGGCCGATGCGGTTTCTGCCTTGAGGCCCTGGTCTTTGAGCCGCCCGCTGTCGTTGCCGGTGACACGGTTTTCAATCTCGCGGCCAACGCCTTCAAGGTGCGCGAAGAGTTCCTTTTCGGCCCGTTCGTAGCGCTGTTCCACCGATGCCCACTGTGAGCCTGTGAAGCCAGCCTCTGCCAGGAGTTTGGCTTCGTGCATCTCCTTGGCGGCTTTCACGAACGCGGGGTCCTTAAAGTGGGAGTCGTCGTCGGCGCCGTTGACGTTTGCTGCGGTTTCTTTCCGCAGTTGGTCAATGTCGGGACCGTTGATACCGTCCTTGCCGATGAGGAACATGCGTTCCTTAATTTCAGCGTCTGCAGCTGCCACGGCTTTGGGCGTTTTCGCCTTGTGGGCGCGCTGGAGGGCCTGGGCCAGTTCGGGGTTGGCCAGGTACTCAACCGGCACTTGGTGACGTTCCATTTCCGGTGCCAGTGTCGCGGCCTGCTTGCGGAGTTCTTCTGCCCGGGCCGCTGTCAGCAGCTGCACGGCCTTTTCATGCTCGGCGGCCGCCTGACGTGTCTCCTCCTCACGGCGCGCCACCTCGTCCAGCGCGGCCTTCTCGCCTGCGGCCGCTCTGATCCCCGCCTCAAGGTTGGTGGCGTCCGTCCCGACGTCCTTGGTGTCGATGCCGTACCGGGCAAGGACTTCAAGCCGGATTTTCAGGGAGGCTTCCAGAGCGGCGGGGTCGTGGTCTTTCCAGCCTTCGGCGACGGTGTGGGCCGTGGCGATGTCGGCCGGCAGCGCCTTGTCCCACCACTCATCCTTCTGTACGGGTGCGAGGACTGCGTGCGCGGCGGCGCGTTCGGCCGCCAGACGTGCCCGGGCTTCGTGTGCCTCCTGGGAGTCCAGATGTTCCTGCTGTCTCTGGGCTTCCTGTCGGCGGCGGGCCAACGTCTCTGCGATGCGTGAGGCGATCATCAGGGATTGCCGCATTCCGTTGTCGAGAAAGTCGTCGATGCCGTCTGATTCACTCATGGTGTTCCCCTTGCACTAGTGGTGTGATTCTTATCGGTCGAGTCCCGGCCCGGTATCGCGGCTGGGCTGATAGGTCTTCGCTGGTGGTGCGGGTGTAGGTGTCGTGGGAACCACCGAGCCAGGACGGATCGGGGCCATGCCGCGGCGGGCAATATCAACTGCCCTCGGCGGCACCACAACTGCTTCGGCCGGCTGTTGCTCTGCTCCTACAGGGACGGCCTTGGGCATCGTCGCAGTGAAAGGGGCCAGCTGGTTCTCGACCACCGAGCGGATGCGCTGGGCTTCCCTCGCCCGGCCGGACTGTTGATGCATTTCGTACACGGCGAAGGCGGTGTTGATCAGCTGCACCATGAGCGCTGTTTGCGCGGCCGTCTTGTTCTTGCTCGACGCGGCCATGAACAACATGGCAGTGCCGGCAATGGAGGGCAGAGCGACCGGTTTGCCGTGCTGCCGGGGAGCCCGCAGTTGGGCTGTGCGAGACAGTTCGCCAGCTGTGGCCGCCAGCGGCCCTGGCGTAGCCTCCAGCCTGTATGACCAGGCGGCAAAGGCACCGGAAACCTCGCGCGCTGCCTTCGCCCAGGTCGCGTGATCGTCACGTGGAATGGTGCGCAGCTGGTCGGCCAGTGCTGTTGCGTTGCGGGTGTATTCCACCCACACATCAGCTGTTGGGGTTGCGTTCTCGCGGCCGGTCCTGGAGACCTTGCGTTTGTTGCGTGCGGCCGCGTTCCATTCCGCTGCCGCCTCGGTCGCCAGGTGCGGGGAGTCCATCCATTCTTCACGCAGGGCACCGAGCTTCAGGTCGGACGCGAGCGTGCCGCCGCCGAACCAAATAGGCCGCTCCCCCGGCTTGGGACGCTCGGCGACGGAGTAGCCAACGATGACGTCGGTGGTGTTCTTCGCGTAGCGCGGGCGCACCAGCAGTCCGGTGTCCCGTGCGCGGCGGACGAACTCCGCTTCGGTGGCTGAGGCGCTGGCGCTGGCGCGCACCTTGGGGGCCAGTGAGGCACGGTGCATTTCGCGTTCGTCCCGGACGGCGGTGGCCTTCTCGGCCCGGTCGTAGCCGCGGCTGGCGTGCACACTGGAGAGCTCTTCGAGCCCGTACTTGGTTTCCAGTTCCCGGCAGGTTTGTTGTGCGCGTTTGTAGTCGCCGTGGGTGGAGGCTTTGGTGCCGTCTTCGCGGACGAGGGACACGGCGATGTGGATGTGGTGGTTGCCGTTCTCACTGGTGCCGTGATTAATCGCAACCCAGCGGCACTGGGCTTTTCCGCTGGCCTCGGTGAAGCCCATGGCGTCGACGAAGTCGTTCGCGATGTCGCCCCATTGCTGGTCCGTCAGGGCGCCTTCTTCGGCGCGGAGGCTCAGGGAGCAGTGCCACACATCGGCGTGCTTGTGCCCGTTCGGCACGCGTTCCTTCTTGACCGGATCCCAGCGGAAATCCTTCTGCAGGACCTCGACGCCGAAGGCCTTGCGGGGCTGGTCCAAATGCTTCGCGATCGCGACCGCGTCGTCCCTGTCCAGGACGCCGTCGTCGTACCAGGCCATGATTGCCGCGTCCCCGGCGACCAGGTGCGGGTCGGTGTGGGCGTTCTTCGTCTTATCCGTATCGGTCGAGGCCAGGTACAGCATGAGCCCTGACATCCGGGAGCCGCGGGTGATGTTCGGAATCATCGCCCTACATCAACCCCTCGATCGTCCGGTCGATCCGCATCGCAACCTCGCGCACATATGCCAGTGCTGCCTTGGCGTCCTGGGGGAACTCATCGCCGGCGTTGGCGTGCCGGGCGATCTGGTTCACGTTGTTTGACACCCGCGCCAACAACGTATGGATGGCCATCAGCTCGGCCATCGCCGCCCTGCGCTCGGTCGGCGTCTCCGACGATTCCGACAGGGCGGCCGTGAGCAGCAGGTTCGGGACCGTGACCTTCTCCCTCGCGGCCCGCGCAACCAGGGCCGCTTCCTCCTCCGCCGTCACCCACACATCGCGGCGCTTCTTCGACCCCGCCGGGGAATTCGCCCGCCGCCGCTTCGAAATCCGGGAACGCGGCGTCTCATTCTCTTCAGACACGCACTCCCCCAATCCCCTCAAACGGCCCAGCGCAGCGACCCCAAAACCGGGGACCACACGACCAGTGTGCCAAGCGAACAACCACAGGGCCGTGAGCGACACGCCATTTACACCCGTGTAAACGTATAGCTTGCTCCGCCGAAGCGTGCTCCCGCTCCTTTCCGCACCTCTGGTCCCTCCTGGATCCCGGGACGGCACGCCGCTGCGCGTCGCTGCCCCAAAACCGACCCGCCCTGTGGTTACGGTGGGTGCATGCCAACCATCGATATCGAACAGACCCGCCACCAGGCCCGCGCTCTCCTGGACTCGCGCATCGAGTCCGTCACGAACCTGGTCAAGACCAGGCAGCGGATCACGGACCTGCGCGAGCAGCTCGCCGACGCCGAACGAGACGACAAGCGCGCCTACGTGCGCGCCACCAAAGACGGGTGGAGCCCGGAGGAGCTGAAGAAGCTCGGGCTCGAGTCCGGTGCCGCGGCGCGGCGGCGCAAGCCAACCACCACCCGCACTTCGGACGAGAGCTCCCCGTCCTCCGCTGGTGGGGTTACCGGGGCTGAATAGGTTTGCCCCTCGCCCACATGGGCACGGCAAAAGCTAACTCCTTCGGGCTTTTCCCGCACCCATGTGGACGACCGGACCCACCTGACCGGCTGCACACAAACGCCAGCTCACCACGAGCGGGGAATCTCACCGCCGGGACCGGCGCATGTGCACAGCCTCCTCTAGCAGCAACTCGCCAAGAAGACGCCGTCGGCGTTCGCCAAAAGAGGCGGCCATAGGACCTTGGAGAGGAAACCATCTCTTCTTCGCAGCGGTGCCAGCTTGGGCTGCCCCGGGGCAGCTTTTACTGCGGGAATGGCCGCCACGTTGAACGTGGCGGCCATTCCCGCAGTGTTGTTTCTGTGCTGTTGTTCTAGCCGTCAGTGTCGCCCTCGCCGGCGCTGATTTGTCCGGTGGCGATGCGTTCCTGCGTCTCCTGGTAGGCGCGGTCCAGATACGCCCCGAGATCGTCCTCGCTGACGCGCCAAATGCCGCGGCCGCCGATCTGCACGCCCCGCAACTCACCACTGCGCAGCAGCGCGTACACCGTCGGCATTCCCACATTCAGGACGTCCTTCACCTCCGTCAGGGACAGCATCCGAGCGAACCTTGCCTTTGCCGCCGCTGTGGCTTCCTGCTGCACTTTGTCGCTAGCGCGCTCCGTCACCCTCGATGTCCTCTTTCCGGTGCTTCAACTCTTCATAGGTCCGATAACCCAGCCACATCGATAAGGCCCAGGGGCCCAGGTGTGCCGGAGCCAGCGTAGCTGCTGGCCCCGACGCAACAGCAATATCTAGAACGATGGTTCAGGACCACGGCCTGAACCGCCGCCGGGCTGCACGGCCGTGGTGGCGTTCTTCCCGAACCACGGGTCATCATCGGCGTACCCGCTGCCGTTGTCCGCGGCCGCGGTGTCGGCCTGCTCTTTGACGCGGTCCCGCCAGCCCTTGACCGGGGTGTCGGGCTGCGCCGGCCGGGTGCCCTGGGAACGCGTTACGGTGGCCATGGCGTACCGGAGGGACGGGCCGATTTCCTCGACTTCGAGTTCGATCACGGTGCGCTTCTCCCCCTCTTTCGTCTCGTAGCTTCGTGACTTCAACAGACCCGAGACGATGACGCGCGTGCCCTTGGTCAGGGATTCAGCCACGTGTTCTGCCGCTTCGCGCCAGACACTGGCGCGAAGGAACAGCGTCTCGCCGTCCTTCCACTCGTTGGCCTGCCGGTCGAATGTCCTCGGGGTGGAGGCGATCGTGAAGTTTGCGACCGCGGACCCGGACGGGGTGAACCGAAGTTCCGGGTCGTTGGTGAGGTTGCCGATCACGGTGATGCTGGTTTCGCCGGTCATTGTTTCGTTCCTTCTCTACTGGTTTCGTATGGGCGATCGTGGGGCAGGAGTGCGCGCGGTGGGTTCATCACGCGCACTCCCGATGAACGAGGTTTTAGGGTGTTGCGTCGGCTTCGGTTTCACGCCCTGCCGTGTACAGCTCATCGAGCCGTACGGAGAGCCGCGATTCGTAGATCCCGGTCAGCAGTGCCCGGTTGTTGACCTCGTAGGGCATCGCATCGGGTGTGTCCCCGGGCAGGGTGGTGGCGGAGTCGTAGAAACGTTCCTCCGCTCCGCCGGCCGGGTCATCCAGGAAGGCCAGGGCGTAGGCGGCCGCGCGAAGCTCCGAATCTTCCTGGAGTTCCGCAGCGACGTTGAAACCGTCCAGGATGGCGGTGATCGTGGTGTGGTGGATGCTCATGGTGTGGCCCCTTTCCGGGCGTGGGTGTGGTTCATGGCGGCGGTGACAAGTTTGTCCCGGCGCAGGCCGGACCAGTGGTCCTGGTCATCGGAGTTGTTCACAACGACGGGGGCCTGGGAATAGCCAAGCTCAGCGGAGATGTACTCCAGCGCGGCCGGCACTTCGCTGATGTCCACGGCATGGTAGGTGATGCCTTTGGAGTCGAAGTAGGCCTTGGTCTTATCGCACTGGGGGCAATCCGGTTTCGTGTAGACCGTGTAGTCCGCAGGTGAGGAAGTCATTTTCAGTACCTGGTTTCGTATCACATAAGTTTCGTTCGTCTGCCTGACTTACTGCTTCTATTCGACCAAAAATGCAGCTGAATTAACAGCCCATCCTCCGCATAACCGCGGGAGTCTCTGTGGTCGATTCACAGCTGTTTTTACGATGTTCCTGCACCGCACATCTGGTGCGTGGGGCGGCCCTGGTGACCACCCGATTCCTCCTTCCCCCGTTGTTTTTTGGCTGCTGGCGAAGCTTGCGGAGCTGTGGCCGTCGGAGGCCCGTCTACCCGCAGGGCAAGGAGCGGGAAATCTTCGTAAGGAAGTCAGCGATCAGGAGCGCCGTCGAAGATTTCCTGCCCCGCAGGCCCCGACGAAGGAGGGGCTAGACGGGCCGGAGCGGACACGTACAATCCGTCAGGACAGCAGCCAAAAACGTCGCAGACACACAAGGGCCAGGGCGTCCGGAGCTCTGCGACGGCGCGCCCTGGACCCAGCAGCCGGCCGTGCCAGCGGACGCCCTTATGGTGGTGAGCTCTGCGAACCCTCCCACCCGCGGCCGCACCTAGCTGGCATCGGCGCCCGGCACCCGGTTTGAAAAGTAAGCATGCTTCCTATTAGGTTGGTTGTCAGCTTCTTCGCCTGTCCCCCATCAGGTGAAGCGGTTGCCAGGAAAGGCCCCGCATTACCGACTCGTGCTGCGGGGCTTTTCGCTACCTGCGCGTGTGCAGGGGCTGTCAGTGATTTTGGAACGATTGAGGGAGTGTGTAGTGGCTCAGGGTGACGTCGAGACCTTCCACGAAAACGGCGAGTGGAAGAACAAGCGCGAGGGCGCCGGCAGGGCTTTTGCTGCCGGTTACGGCACGAAGGACCAGGCGGTGTCCGCAGGCCGGGACGCCGCGAAGGCCGACGGTGTTGAGCACGTGATCAAGAACCAGGATGGGCAGATCGCGTCCAAGAACAGCTACGGCAACGACCCCAGGAACGTCCCGGGTTAACACGACCCCGACGAGGCACTGCCCCGGGGAGAAGCCGTCATGTGCTCGTCCCGCGGACGGAATGCACGACCGCGGTTTTGGGGTAGTCCTGCGGGTCCCGTTGGTCTGTCAGGGGAAATTCGAACAGGTCGATCATCAGTTGCTGTTCGTACGGGAGCCTTTGCGGGGTGGTCATGGTGACCTGACCGTCAACGGAGAATTCCGCCCCGACCTTTGACCAGCGGACGCCGTAGGTGTGCGGTTCGGTGGCATCGATGGGCACTTGGGTGTCCCGGACGTCATTGGTCAGGCGCGGGTCGTGGTGGGCTTTGATGCCGACCCTCACGGTAGTGCTGCCAAGAGAGATTTTGCTTCCGAAGAGTTCTGCGATGCACAGCTCGCCGCAATCGTCGGGACTGGACTCTTCAAACCCGACCAGCCAGATTCCCACCATGCACGTCAGGTCCGAGGTGGCGCTGACCCGCACTTCGACCTCGCCGGCGGACGGCGTCCACAGCCGGCGCGTGGGCTGCGGGGTGACCACCTCGAGCCCGTCCAGGCGGTGACGGTGCGTCCCCCGCGTCGAGCCTGCGGGGCCGGAGAAGGTCCCGGTCTGGAGGTTGCTGACCCGCAGGAGCCCATCGGCGGCACGCCAGGCCGGCTGGTCGGCATCAATCCGCAACCGCACCCCGTCGCCGGGGAAGTCGTAGCGGGCCCGGGACCGGGCAGGAACAGTCCACTGCGGAAGGTAATGATCCACCCACAGATCCTCGTTGAGGGTCGGACCGTCAAAGCGCTCCTCGAAGCTGTCCATCGACACGACCACATCCTAAGCCAGCCACCGCAACCAGCGATCCTGGTCCCGCCGCAGCAGGGAAAAGTCCAGATGAGCTGTGCCGGCCGTTCCGCGCCGTGACCACGTCCTGCGCGCCGGCGCGAGGATGGGTGGCTGGTGCCGGGCGGTTAAACGGAGAAGGGCCGGCCGGTGGGCCGACCCTTTCCGCTCCTCGGACAAAGGAAATCTATGACTCAGCCTAGCTGAGGATCTGTGATGGCGGTGCCGTCCCATGGTGGCCCCCGTTGTTCCTGCCGGCGCGGCAGACAACGACTCGTTTCGGTTGCCGCGGGAACTGGCGGTCCGCCGCTGGTGAGTGGCTGCCATGGTTCGCACTGGGCGGCGGACCGCCCGACTTCTGGAACGTTCCTGGGCCATCACGTGATGAGCGGCCGGGGAGCCTTGCCGGGCGTTGCGACAGATGACGCCCGGCAAGGCGGTACCAGTTTAGGCGGCGTCAGCTTCGGTTGGTGTTCCGCTGCGCACACCAGCGCGATCAGGGAAAATTCCGGACGTGCTGTCGTCTTGGCGACGTGGTCGCGGAGCGGGTTCCACGCCCAGGCGTTGGACTCTTCGACCTTCGCCCCGACCATCTCAGCAGCTACCTTGCCGTCATAGCCGCTGGCGGTTTCGGAGTGGTGGGTGATGGCGTGCACGGTGAAGTACTGCCAGCCTTTGGGGGCTTGCTTCTTTGACAGCAGGTTCTTGACCCATTCGCGGCGGACGGTGGTCGCTTCTCTGCACTTTGCAAGCACGGCATCAGGTGCGTGGGAATTTGGAATCGTACTAATACTGCCCAGTCCTGCCTACGAGCAGCGAAAGACACATCATGAGAACGTAACGAGTGCTAGAGACAGCACTGACAAATCGATTTCTTGGACATGCTAGACCGGGGAGAACATGAGCTTTGACGGCGTTGAGGTGGAACGCCGTGAACCCTTTCCCGGCGAGGGCCGAGACTGTTACGAAGGCATGACCGCCCAAGTCGCTCTGCTAGCCTCGGCAAGGTTTAGAACGGATTTGGGGGAACGGCAGTGAAGAGCAGCAAGCAAGGGTCTTTCGTACTGGGAGCCAGACAACGCCTTACCGGCGCGCAAAAATGGTCGGTCGCACTATCGCTTATCGGGGCGGTAATTTGCTTGCCAGCGGCAGCTTTCTTCGGATTCGCCCTAGGCTATTACCCTTCCAGGATGGAATGCACGCCCGAGACGATGGGTTCGGGCTGCTATGAAGGGGACCTGCTGTATGCCACTCTCATCTTCATCGTCTTTTTTGCCCCGTTCTTTATGGCGTCCCTGAACGTGGCCTTACGGCATCGGAAGACGACGCGGCGTCTGGTCAACTGGTGGCCGCTCTCCGTTCTATCGGCAGTACCGCTAACAGTCATTGTGCTGGCCGTCCTCTCCGCTACTGCAAACCCAAACGAGTACTTCTAGCAAGAGCGCTAGCCGAAGCTATGGCGCCACGAAACGGGTCGCCATAGGGGTGCCCCGCTGATCATTCAGCCCGAATGACCGGGATGCCCAGATTGGTGGGACCACGCTGGGCGGATCTTTGCGCGTCAAAGCGTTTCTCTTTGAGGAATTGGAGGGTGAGGTCGATGCCTTCGAGTTCGCCCAGCCAACCTTTTGTTTGTGCGAGCTTCCGTCGGGCGATGAGGTCGGTGTTGATCTCGTCGAGCCGGTCGATCATGCCAGGATCAACCTGGAGCATGGGGCAGCGAATGCACGCATGCTCGTGTTCACAGGGGGTCGCGTACGGGCGGCCGCAGTTTCCCAGCTCTACCTTGCGTTTGTCGAAGTGCTCTTCGAATTCGGCCCACTCTGTGAGGCTCGGAGAACGGTATTCCCGGGCGGGGCGGGCCGCCCGGCGTCCGGCCAGGTGGGCCTGATAGTGGCGGATAACGTCTTCGTGGAAGACGGTGACGTACCGGTGGGTGGTCTGCACGTCCAGGTGGCCAAGGAGTGCGGCGCCGATGTGGATCGGCAGGCCGTGGTTGACGAGGTCGGTCGCGAACAGGCGGCGGAAGTCATGCGGAGTGAACCGACAGCCCGCCAGTTCGGGGTGCCCAACAGACAGGGCATCGCTGAGCTTGGCCAGCTCGGCGCGCAGTGTCTCCGGGGTGATGACCTCGGTGCGTTGCCCGATCGTCCGCTGGAACAGAAAGGGCTGCGGCTCGCTCGTGATGCGTTCGTACTTGTCAAAGCGTGTCGCCAAGGGCACGCCCTTCCGATTCCGGGTGAGGCGGCGGATGATCGTCGCGATCACATGGAACAGTTCTGCGGTCATCGGAATCACGCGTTCACGGTCGGTCTTGGACGGGGCGACGACCAGCAGTGCCACAACTTCGCCGTTGGGCCGGACGTACTGGCGGATGCTCAACTGGGACAGCTCCAAGAGTTCTTCGCACCGCAGCCCGGTGTGCCGCAACGTCTCTACTGCTGCCCACTGCCAGAACGAAGCATCCTCGGCGAACGTGACGTTAAGCTTTCGCCCGGTCGACTCCTCGAGCACCCGGATGTTGGGCCGGCCATGAATCAGGGCATGCCTGGCGTCACCGGCGGTGAACAGCCGCCGATACCGCTTCGATCCAACCGTCAGTTCCTGGTCTCGTTCGGCATCCGTCGCCGCTGTCAGGAGGTTATGCAGGTGGTCCCGGCGGGCGGTCAAGGCGCCAACGAAGGCCGGAAGGACCGGTTGGAGCAGGCGGATGCGGCCATCCATACGTTCCTTGGCTCTGCGTTTCGTTTTCGCCTGCGACCTGGTTTCTCTGCTGCCGATTGGGCAAGGTGCAACCCAGCGAGCCCACCGCTCCGGTTCCTGGGCCGCCCACCCCTGAATATCAAGGTAGACGGCGCGGATGTTTGTCAGGACCGCGTCCGCACTGAGACGCGGTTTCCCGTCACGGCGGATCTCCAGCACCGCCCGCCAATTCTCATAGTCTTCCGGCGTGAGAGTGAAATCGACCTGGCCAGGGTTGACTGCCAGGAGCCCGGTCCAGAACTTCCCGCAGAGGTCCGCGGCGAGATCCCGCAGGGTTGAGTAATCGATGTCATGGCTGCGGCGGGTCAGGTAGGCCACGAACATCGCGTGAACGTCCGCGTCGCTGATGTTGTGCCGGTCAACGAGCTCTGTCGGCGTCATCGCCGGAGTCCGCATGGCTCCGCGCAGGGTGGCTGGAACATGGACAGGGAAGTGACCGGATTCGGCCATTAGCCGCCAGGCGAGGTGACCGACGTAGGACTCATAGCCGGCGCCCCAGCCGCCTTCACGGGTGGCGATCGCATAGTGAAGCAGCGCTTCCGCGCTCAGATCGGCGAAAGCGATGCCCTGGGTCGTCAAGGCCGCCGCGACATCGAAGCGGGCACATCGTTTGAAGTGCCCCGACGTGTCGTGCTTGTTGACCAACGCCAGGAACCGCTCCAGATCAGGATCATTCTGTGCAGCTTCGAAATGCTCGTGGTAGCGCACGAAGCTGTTGACCCGGAACGCTGCCAATGACGGCCTGATCACGCGAAGGCAGCACAGCAGCAGGAGCGAATGGCCCAGCTCCCCGTCCAGACGAGCGTTCCCCGTGGTCAATTCCCGGATTCGGCGGTGCCCGTCGTTCAGGCCCGATGCGACCCATCGTTCCTGCCACGTCCGTCCCGGGTGCCCTTCGAGGTAGGCGAGCAGCCACCTCAGGCCCGCTCGGCGTAGCGAGCACCTCGGTTGAGTTCGGGGCCAAATCACATCGACCAGCCAATTAATTGTCTCCAGCGTCGCCGTATCCAGGTCTCCCTGCGGGCGTGGCGGGACGGTCGGCGGCGTCGCCGGCGCGGGCGTGATGACGCTGCGGGTCCGCTTCCTTCCAGGAGACGCCGGTTGGAGGCCGCGTTGTTCGGGGTGCGTGAGTACCTCAACCACCGAATACCGCCTTGAAGTCGTCCGCGTCATAGCCCGGTGTCAGTCTTGGTTCCGGTCGTGGTGCGGCGAGGTGCTCCTGGACCTTTTGAAAGACTTCATCGATTCGCGGCCGCAGGTATGGTGCCATCGAGGACACACGCTTGTGGCGGGTCACGGCCATCACCTCTGGCAACGTCAGGTTCGGGTCCGTCACCATCCGGTCTATCGTCGTGTGCCGCAGATCGTGCAGCGACCAGTCGGTTCCCAACAGGGTGTTCGCCCGCTGTAGGACCCGGCGGGCGTGTCGCGTGATAATTCAGCGGGCGCGGCTTCCCGTGCAGGGCCCGCCAGATCAATTCGCCCGGTCCCGGTGTGCCGTGCTCGTGGAAGTACGCTGCCAGGTACTGCAGGGATTCTGGCGAAGCGGGGACCGGCTCGAGCGCCCGGGACCCTTTTGAAACCACCCAGACGCGCTGCCCGGGCCAGTCCACTTGGCCACCCCGGACCCCGAGCAGTTCGCTCGCCCGGGCGCCCGATGACAAATACAGGCTCACCAGTGCCTTGTCTCGACTCGTCCGCAGTGCCCCGACGAGCTCATCCACTAAATCATCCGGAATGGACCGAGGCGCCAGTACCGGGGCCTTCTGCCTCAGCGGTGCCCGCCGCAACCCTGGCGTCTCCTCCATCGGGCTGCGGTGTCCCAGCCGTGCCCGGCGGGCGGGGCTCTCGGGCACAGGATTCACCACCGGTCCCCGACCAAAACGGGCGTGAAAAGTATAGAAGGAAGCGATAACAGCCAACGCGTGATTTATCGTCGATGGCGCATATCCCTCCCCCAGCGGCCGTTTCCCCGTCCGGGGATTCATCAACCGGGCCGCGCCTTGACGCCGTTGAGAATTCACGGCCGAACGCATCCAGCCGACCATGACTTCCACCTCCAGGCGGCCGGCCTGGTCCCAAGGGAGGCCGATCAGCTGCAACACCCGCCACCAACGCAGCAGATCATTCCCATACGAACGCACCGTCAATGGACTCATGTCCGTCAGAACGAGATCACGGAGAAAGACCGAGAAGACCTCGATCTCCTGCCGGGCATCATCGACAACCGCGTAAGGCAGCAGGCCTGCCGCTTTTTGCCGGACAGCGCCGATGGCGGGCAACCCGATCTGTCCCTCAAGCAGTTTCAGCCGCATTTCGTCCACCATGACCACCTCTCCGGAGAGCCTGGGGGTCAGTCTCCCTGAAGTTCAGTCAACAGGACTGACTGCATCAGCTTGTTGTTTTCGATCAGGGTCTTCCGCTCGGCCTTCTGCTCCTCGGTCATCGGGCCTTTGGGAGCCGAAGACGTGCCGTAGCCGCTGTAGTAGCGCAGTGTGAAGCCGAGTTCTTTCCAGCCGGTGACCACTGCGACGGCTGAGTGCTCGCCCCGGTAGTCCGTTTCGATGTAGACGGCGTTCCCGTCCTCGTCCGTGGCCGGTTCCCCGTCCGCCCTTTTCAGGGACGTGACCCGAAGGGTTTCGCTGTCTTCCCCGTAGCCGCATTCGGGAACGACGGTGGTTCCTGCCGCTTCCAGTTCTGCGGTCAGTGCGGCCAGCGCGGCGGCGCGGTCGCGCTTGTCGCGCAGCTGCTGGGTGACGTGCAGGAGCATGTCGGGTTCGTCCATGATGACTGATTCCAGTTCCTCGGTGCCGTCCTCGTCGCCTTCGAACTCGGCCAGAATGAGGGCTTCTTCGATGGTGTAGCCCTTGCCCAGGGCGGCGGCTCCGGTCTCGGTGGACTTGGCTTTGAGGGCAGATTCGACGGTGGTTTTGGTCCGTCCGGTCTTCTTGGCGATCGAGGCCGCCGAGACACCGATCAGGGACAGCTGGTGGTAGGCGTCGGCCTCGTCCGCTTCGGTCAGTTCGGCACGCTGGATGTTGTCCACCACCTGCGTCACGATGCGTTCGGCTTCTTCCGGGCTGTCGATGATCATCACCGGGATGGCCTCCCGTCCGGCTTCGACGGCGGCGCGCGTGCGGCGCTGGCCCATAAGGACATGCACGGTGCCGTCGTCCTTCCGGTGGGCAATGACGGGTTCCATCACGCCATGTTCCTTGATGCTGGCGATGAAATCAGCGGTCAGGGCGGCGTCTTTGCGGACGTTGACGTCGACGGTCAGGGTGGCCGGGTCGATCATTTCAAGCGTGGGTGTTGTGTTCATTGGGTGTGTTCCTTCTTGTCCGAGAAGTGGGGGTGGGTGGGGCGGCTACGGTGACCGGCCAGCTCCCCGTTCCCTCCCCGTTGTTTTTTGGTTGCTGGCAAGCTTGCTTGCTCGGCGGCCGACGGAGGCCTGTCTACCCGGAGGGCAAGGTGCGGGAAATCCCCGCAGGAAATTAGCGACGAAGGAGCGCCGAAGGGAAATTCCCGCGCCGCAGGCCCCGGTGGAGCTTGCGGAACCGGGGCTGGACGGGCTGGAGCGGACGCCTAGAATCCGCAGGAATCTCAATGATGTTGTCAACGGATTCCGGCGTGCCCTTTGGGTGTCCCAGCTGGCCGGCGGTCGGCAAGGTTCCCGCGCCGACGTGCACAAAAGGGAGGCTGTCTGGGGTCCTGCTAGCGTTGCAATCATGACGACTCATCAGATCGCCCTTGGTGCGATCAACATGGAGGCCCAGGATCCAGCCACGCTTGCCGAATTTTGGGCGTCCGTGACCGGCGCCTTGCCCTCACCCGGTGGTGATAGCGTCTACCTGCCATCTGCTGGCCCCGGAGGGTTCGCGATGTTCTTCCAACCCATGACCGGTCCTCGCCCCGAGCACCAGGCGTTCCACCTCGACCTGACTGTCCCCTGGGGGTCACGACAGGCAGAGGTCGATCGCCTCCTGAGCCTCGGGGCCACCTACCAGTGGGACGTCCTGGACGAATTCCCACACGTGCAGTGGACCACTCTTGCTGATCTGGAGGGGAACCTCTTCTGCGTGGCCGAACACCCACCTACAGACCAACAGGGTGCGTGAGCCGACCCCTGGCGGAGGTATCTCCTTCTACGTAATTCCGTAGCCGAACAGTTTCCCGTTCCCGTCGCCGATGCGGCGACGGCCAAGATGATTTACGCATCACGGGACCGTCCTTGTTGGCTTCGGACTAAAGCTCGCGCTCGATGCGCGCCATTAACCGACCTTGGGTAACGCAACAGCCCGAAGCACTCCCGGCGTTTTCTCATCGCGAAGGGCTCAGGCGGCCAGCCCGGCTGCCTGCGGCAGTGCCGGCGTGTAGGTGGTTCCGTCACGGAGCATGGCCCAAAGGACGTTGAGCCGACGCCGGGCAAGGGAGAGCATGGCCTGGATGTGTGTTTTTCCTTCAAGACGCTTTCGGTCGTAGTAGGTCCGGGAAGCCACGCAGCTTTTCAGGGCCGAGAGCCCGGAGAGGTAGAAGACGCGCAGTAGCCGCCTGTCATAGCGCCGGGGCCGGTGGTGGTTTCCGCTTATTCTTCCGGAATCCCGCGGTGCAGGGGCCAGCCCGACAACGCCGGCAAACCGGTCCGCGGTTTGGAAGACGGTGAGGTCTCCGCCGGTGGCGCCGAGGAATTCCGCGGCGAGGACGGGTCCGAACCCGGGCATGCTCAGCAGCGTCCGGGCGTGCTTGTGTTCGGTGACCTTCTCGTTGATCAGCGCATCGAGTTCGGCGAGTTCCTGATCGAGGGTGATGATTTCCTGTGCGAGGGCGGCGACGATCAGTTCCCCGAGGTGCTGGGCCGGGACGGTGGTGTGCTGGGACTTCGCTGCGTCCAGGGCCGCCTGGGCCACCGCGGCGGAGGAGCGGGTGCCGTGTTTCTTCAGCCAGGCGTGGATCCTGGCCTGCCCGGTTCGGCGGATCCCGTCAGGGGTCCGGTGTTTGGTCAGCAGCAGCAGCGCTCCTTTGGAGCGGCTGTAGTCAAAGGCACGCTCGAGGGCGGGGAAGTATTCGAGCAGTTGGGCCTGCAGTCGGTTGATCGCCCGGACCCGGTCGGCGGATTTGTCGGCGCGGCGGGCGGTGAGGATTCGCAAGCCCGTGCTGATCTCATCCCCGGCCCTTAGCGGCTGCAGATCCCGGCGCACCCTTGCCTGGTCCGCGATCACTGCGGCGTCTTTGGCATCGGTTTTGCCTTCGCCGCGGTAGAGCTTGGAGGCGTGGTGGACGACCCTGCCGGGGATATAGAGGATGTTCTGGTCGTGGGCGACGAGGATGGCGATCAGCAGCGCGGGTCCGCCGTGGTTCAGGTCCGTTGCCCAAATGACCTCGTCCCCGGCCCTCAGCGGCTGCAGATCCCGGCGCACCCTTGCCTGGTCCGCGATCACTGCGGCGTCTTTGGCATCGGTTTTGCCTTCGCCGCGGTAGAGCTTGGAGGC
>NZ_JBHVZR010000005.1:0-156219 GCF_042879835.1 Pseudarthrobacter sp. NPDC058329 | reverse complement strand
GGTGGACGACCCTGCCGGGGATATAGAGGATGTTCTGGTCGTGGGCGACGAGGATGGCGATCAGCAGCGCGGGTCCGCCGTGGTTCAGGTCCGTTGCCAAAATGACCTCGTCCCCGTCCCCGAGTTTGAGGACGTTGGCGATGAGCTCGAGCAAGGCCGGTTCGTCATTGGGTATTTTTTTGTGAGAGCAGTCGGTTTCCGTCGGCGTCGATCACGACGCAGTGATGGTGGGCTTTGCCGGCGTCGATGCCGGCCCACAATTTCGCCAAAACAGCCTCCAGTCTGTCGGATGGTTGGAGCCCAGCAGATAACCGCGCCGTCGTGTCCTTATCCGGCGATCATGTCGCGTCTCTCAATCAGCGGTCGGGTCATCGCGGGGTGGCGGGCGGCCAATCCTACGAAGCCGTCACGCGCGAGTCGTCCGGCCACAGCAACAAAGCCATACCCGCCTCCCCTGGGTAGTCCACGACCCTACAACGGCCACGGAAAACTACCCGTCAACAACATAAGGACAGCAACCAGAAAACGCTTGTAGACAAGCAGGTGATGACGGTCAGGAGCTCTGCGACGGACCGGCAGCGCCCAACAGCCGGCCGCGCCAGCGGACGCCCATCAACTGGTTGAAGCGCAGCGGAGACCAGTGCGAGCCCTGCGAGCATGCCTTTCCCCTGGCCACCGGATCCGCTCTGGGCCGGCCACTCCCCCGGGCTTGCCGTCAGCATCAGGTGATCCGTCCGGGGCTGTCGGCGGGACCGGCGGTCCGCCGCCGGCGACCACCAACCCGCGCCAGCTGGCGGTGGACCGCCCGCGCACTTTGGTGAAGGTTAGGCAGCAATGAGGGGCACTCACTACTCATTTGAGTATTTGAGTAAGTGACTCCGCCGCGGGGTTTAGTGCATCGTGGGCCGGTGCTCCGGTGAGAACAGGACGGCCACGAGTTCGTTGTGCCTTCGCATGGTTCCCGTCGAGGCCCACGGCAGTGTCGGTCCACTCTCCACTGACCGTGTCGCGGCCCATAACGGTAAGCCCGAGGTCGGTGAAGAAGGCAATTGTCACTTCGAGGTCGCGGACCGCGATGCCGACGTTTTCAAGTTGATGGGCATGCGCCACACGGTACCAAGCTCCTCGTGGCACACGGTGAGGAATTAGGCTTTGCGGATGACCGATAGGGAAGAAACGCCGCAGGTAGTCGCTTCCCAGGGGGCGAAACTGGCAGTCTATGAATACGGCCCAGACCCAGGACCGAAGGTCCCCACCCTGCTGCTCGTCCATGGCTACCCGGACGACCACCGCGTCTACCTCCCGCTCATCGACCAACTCTCCACAACACACCGCATCATTGCTTACGACACCCGAAATGCCGGCCTCTCCTCCGTGGGGGAACAGCCGGGAAACTATGCGCTCCCACGCTTGGTAGACGACCTGTACGCCGTACTGTCAGCGACGCACGCTTCTCCAGTCCACCTCGTGGGCCACGACTGGGGATCCATTCAGGCTTGGGCAGCCATCCAGGACCCGCGGGCCGCCGGACATATTACCCGTTTCACCAGTATTTCGGGGCCTGACCTGCGGCACCTCAGCTGGTGGATCCGCCAAAAGCGAAGGAACCCACGGGGCTGCGCGCAACTGATGGGGCAACTCTTCCGCAGCTCGTATGTCGGGGCTTTCCAGGTCCCCGGACTGCCCGAGGTGGCCTGGCGCCTCATCTTTACCCGCTACTACGAGAAGGCGAGAAAGCGCCGGGTGGGTGACAACCCTGTCCGCGGGCTCGCTCTGTACCGCGAGAACCTTCCTTACAAGGAAGAACAGCCAGCGGTTCCGGTCTCGATCCCGGTCCACGTGGTGGTGCCTGTTAAGGACCCATTCCTCTCGCCACACCTGCTGGAGGGGCTGGAAAACCGGGCACCCCAGCTCACCATCACCCATGTGAATGCAGGCCACTGGTGGCCGGAAACACACGCATCCGACTTCGCAGCGCTCCTGCGAACGGGACCCGATGGCAGCCGCAAGGCGTAGTACTGGCCAAACAATCAGCACGGTTGTAATACAAGTTTGGTACTGAGCCCAGGTGCGGATCGGGATCTGGGACTTCAGCAACGATCCGGGCTTGGTATGGGACCGGCCACGCGGCAAGGGCTTCGCCCGCTGACCCGCCAGTCACCGGTCGATTGTCGCACTCATACGGGCGAGCAGCGCTGCCTGCCCGTCGGAGATGTCCAGCGCCTTCTCCGCCCGGAGCATCGGCACGAGATCCGGCAGCATCGGTGCCAGCAGCTTCCCGGCCGGGGCCCGCAGCACCGCCCAACACAGCACCAGCCCGTCCTGCAAGTCAGCCCCGTACACCGGGGCACGTCCCCGCCTGACCGGCCTTGGCCGCGGCGGATCAAGCGCATGCCGCAACACCGCCCGGGCATGATCCCGGTGCCAGCCGGTCAGCTCCACCAACTCGTCCAGGATCCGCCCCTTCCTGGCCCGGTCACCAGCCTGGTAGGACTCGGCCAAGTGCTTCGTGGCGGCCTTGCGCTCACCCATCGTCAGTCCCATCCCTCAAGGATGTCCGCGGCAGCCCTCCCGGACCTTTTGATCTGAGGCAACGTATCCACCTACGCGGAGGTTTTTTACGAGTCAACTCGGAGGGTTTCCTTATCGTTGAGTTGAACCTAGGCTAAGAAGGAGCCCGGTGGCCGCAGCCATTAACGGTTATGACCACCGGACTTTGAGTAGCTACACCTTCCTAGCTGTACGCTTACGCTTCCGAGTTGCCCCTCGGGAGCGTTTGCCCTTTAAGAGCGCGCTCCGCGTGGAAGCAGAGCGATGACAGCTGTCGCCAGGCTAACGACCGAAGTCGCGAGCCTGAGCAGTTCGTCGATGCTCACGGAGCCACCTCCTTCCTGCCCCGCCGTGCGAGGCCCCCACTGGTCCAGCCGGTCGAGGGTGGGCCGTCAACCCCGAAGAGCACACGGGCAGGTCCCGCGAAATAAGGGAGCGCAGCGAACGGAATCCGGATCAGCTGGGAGTTCTGCCCTCTTGAGGAACCGGGGCTGGCCATGGTGTTTTTTGCGGCGAACGGGCATGGCGGGCGGGATCTGTTCTCCCCTGAACTCTTGCCACGAACGGGCTACTACCCGCAGTACCACTCAGGGGACATTGACGCCCTGCACGTCTCGTATTTGCGGCACAAGTACCCGTCGGAGCGGGCCTTGCGGACCTGCAACCTCCGCAAGAGCGCCGGCTTCGAGCTGGTGGCCCAGGGCGCTGACCCGTTGCCGCCTGCCGAGGACGCCGTGGATTTTTATCGGATGGAAGTGGTGAAGGACGGCCGGAACGTGGGCTTTTCCATCAACGGGCTCCCGCTTTTTGACTGGCAGGATCCATCGGACGAGGTGCTGGGCGGAGGCTACCTGGGGTTCCGGCAGATGGCACCGCTCCGCGCGGCCTACCGCAACCTCGTCGTGGAAAAAAATCTAGCGTCCGGTTCCGTTACTTCTGCCAGCCGAGCCAGTCGACGGCTTCCCGGGCAATGGCTGGGGGAACCGTGTGCGGGCCAGGGAACTCCCGGTAGGTGACGTCGTAGCCACCCGCTTGGAGCGCGGGCACCAGCCGGCGGCTGGTGCGGTCAATCGGTAGGACTGCGTCGGTGTCTCCGTGGGAAACGAAGACCCGGGGTTTGCCGCTGCGCGGGACGGTCGGGACAAACCCCGGGGAGAATGCGACGACCCGGGAAAAGAGGTCACCATTGGCGAGGCCCAGGGCCAATGCGTAGGAAGCACCGTCCGAAAAGCCACCCACACCGATGCGGTTCTGGTCTACGAAGACCTGTTGGAAGATCCGCTCCATGGCCCGGTTGATCACCTGCACGTCGGGGCCGAAGGGTCCCCGGACGCCGTCCCAGGTTGAGTCCCGGGAAGACGGTGCTGCCAGGACGATTCTGCGTGTTTCGGCAAACGCGGCCAGCAGTAACAACCCTCCCGCAGCCTCACCCCCGGCGCCATGCAGCAGGAGGATAAGCGGGGCAGGTTGCCCGGTCTGCAGCCCGGACGGGACGTAGAGCAAGGTGTCCCGGACAGTCTCCAGGCCAAGGCCCTGCTGTCCGGGAACAGGTAGCTGCCCGGGCTCGTTTCCCGGCCTGGCAGTCAGGGCTGCAGAATTCACTGTCGTTTCTCTAGGACGATCCATCTCTTCTCCAGAACAGGCTGAGAGGGCTGCGGCCATTCCGAGGGCTCCCGCGCCAACCAGGAAGCTGCGTCGCGTGGCCACGGTCTACTGCCATCCGCCTAGTGGCTGATGGTGCCTTTGCGCGATTCGAGCACGGGTGGAATCCAGCGGTCGGCGGCAACGCCTGTTGCGATGGAGTAGACGGCTTTGTGCAGCACATCAAGCACCTGTTCCCGCGGTGTCCAGGTTGTCGGGGGAGCGCCCATCCCCGTGGCATTCTCAAGGGTCTGATCGAAGGCGAGCCGCACGGCGGTGTGCTTGGCGTTGGCGAAGGGACCCCGGATGCCCGTAGCCCACATCCCCCGGAGGGAGCCCAGCACCGCCCCGGTGCCCCAGCGCATCAGGTGGTTCCACAGAAATGGTGTCTCCGCCTGGCTGGGGTCCTGCCCAGGAGCGTCAGAAGGGTCCGGGCGGGAACATAGGATTTGGGCCGTTTCGTAAAGATCTGTTCGGCTTTTTCGCCGGCAGTCATCACTGCTACTCCGGCAAGGCCGCACACCGCGCCCTTTCCTGCAGCCGCCAGCAGCCGCCGTCCCCTCGTTTCATCGTGCATGTGCTGCTCCCATCCGCATCGGGCGTACCTGGAATCGTTGGTCCCTAGGTACCCAACAGAGGGAGGCCCTAACCTAGGCGATGGCCTGCAGCGACAGTTCCTCCACCGCCGACTGAAGGGCATCCAGGTCGAACCACGCGACAGGCTGCGGCCGGTCCAAGCCTCGAAGCGACGAGGATCTGGAATTCGCCTTTGTGATCCATGAGCCAGTCACACGGGGCCAGGGGGTCCGGAGCTCTGCGACGGCGCGCCCTGGACCCAACAGCCGGCCGCGCCAGCGGACGCCCTTCAACTGGTTGGAGCGCAGCGGAAACCAGGGCGAGCCCTGCGAGCCTGCCTGGCGGCCGCCGTGCCGTGGCGGGGAAGTGCTGGTCCCGGGCGGACGTGACGAAGGACCGGCACGTTGGTGACGTGGCCGGCCCTTCGCGGTTTTTCCTCGGCAAAAGGAAACTTGTGGCGCAGCGTCAGTGCTGCTTGCGTTTACAGCTCGTAGTGTCGGTGGTCTTTCCTGGGCCGGTCTACTGGGCCGGTGGCTGGGCCTGCCGTGAGCAGGCTCAGTTCCAGGATGTCTTCAAGGGGGCTCGCGTCCGGGGCAACGGTATCGTCCTCGGTCATGCGGAATTGATCTGCCACGCTCGGGACTCCTTGGCTGTACGGGACGGCGGTGTCCTTTCACAGTATCGGCAGTTCCTGCGCGCGGGCTGGAAGTCGCGGTGCCCGCGCAGCGTTTACGCGGCCGGCGGAGCGAAGCGGGGGAGGCCGCCGCGCACCTGGGGAAGATCCAAGAGGAGGGCCGGACCCCCTTTTGTAGTGGAGTCCGGCCCTTTCGAAGCTAGCGCTTCAAGCGGCGGTCATAGGCCTTCTTCGGGTCCCGGCTGCAGTCTGCCAGCAGGCCGCGGTTGACCAGTTCGCCCAGCAGTTCCGCCAGCCGGTATCCGGCGAGGTCCTCCAGTGCGAGCTTGAAGTAGCGGGCGGCGAAGCTGGACTGTCCTTTGAGCCATTCCAGCCAGCCGATCAGGCACAGCATGGGAGCGCGCTGCCCTTCCGGGGTGGCTTTCATTAGTTCGAACGCGACTTCCTGCGCCGTGTCCACGCGGGCCCAGTCCGGGCGGGTGAGAAACACACCCAGCATCACGGAAGTGAACTGCTCCGGGGTGTGGGTGATGATGTCGCCCATCATGTAGTCCCGGATGGTGGGGTGCTGCAAAGCTCCTGCCAGCTGGTGCGCGGTCTGGGTTGTCAGGCTCTTGGGGTCCTTCAGCACCTTGGCCCAGGCGGCGCGGCTTGCGTCCAGATCCTCGGGCCAGCCGTCGGGCGTGTGCGCGGCGATGGACTCGCGGGCGGTCTCGGCTCCGGTGAACGGTGCGGGTGCGATGAATCCGGTGACGGCGCTCCCCCGGTAGATCAGGGCGGCGTTGCCGTTGCTGGTGGTGATGGTGTCCAGCGACTCATCGGGGCAGCAGCTGGTGTCTGTGCAGTGGTAGTTCCGCCACAGTTCGGAGGTCACCAGCCATGCGTCCTGCAGGGGCATCCCGGCGGTTTCCAGTTCGGTGCGCAGTGCCTGCACGTGCCCGGCGTAGGGGCGGCTGCCGTCGGTGGTGTTCTCGTCGGTGTAGATGACCAGCAGGCTGCCAGTAGCGGCCTCGTCTGCGGTCAGGTAGCTGACGATGGTCTGGGCGTAACCGACCAGATCCTGCCCGAACGGGGCATCAACGCGCAGGGTCGCGCCGATCTTGTTGCCCTGCATGGTCAGGGCGACAAAGGACTCGGTGGGGGTCTGTCCCAGCGTGTGCGGGATGAAGGCCAGGACGTCGGCCGGGCCGGTGAATTTGATGAAGTCGTTCATGGTGTTGCTCCTTCTTGCCGAGAAGTTGGGTGGGTGGGGCGGCAGGTGACCGGCCAGCTCCCCTTCTCCCCCCGTTGTTTTTTGGCTGCTGGCGAAGCTTGCGGAGCTGTGCCTGTGGAGTCCCGTCTACCCGCAGGGCAAGACCCGGAAAATCTTCGGAGGAAATCAGCGACGAAGGAGCGCCGGAGAAGACCTTTGCGGGGCGCAGGCCCGGGAGGAACGACAGGGGCTAGAGGGGCCGGAACGGGCACGTACAATCCGAAGGACAGCAGCCAAAAAACGTCGTAGACAAGACAGGGCCAGGGGGTCCGGAGCTCTGCGACGGCACGCCCTGGACCCAACAGCCGGCCGCGCCAGCGGACGCCCATCAACTGGTTGGAGCGCAGCGGAAACCAGGGCGAGCCCTGCGAGCCTGCCTTTCGCTCCGGGCCACGGACAACCAACGACACCCGCCAGCCCTGGCTTGCCGCCGGCGGCCGCCGGCCGGCACTTGGTTGCTGCGGGATTGGCGGTCCGCCGCGGGCGACCACCAGCGCAAGCCGGCCACGACGGCGGACCGCCCGGCGGTGACCGGCCCCGAAAGACCGGCCACCCTCGGCCCTATTCGCGGCGGTCGTGGAGCGGGACGGCTCCGTAGTGTCCGGCTGCGCGGCGGAACTGGGCGTCACTGCTGAAGATGAACGTGCCGCCGAACATGTACCACGGGGCGGGTTCGCCCGCCGGGGTCACCGGCTCGGCGTGGACCACGGTTTCGCGGTTGAAGTTCTCGTTTTTGACGAGCCGGACGGCGGGCCGTTCGTCGGTGGCCTCGAAAACCGGGTCGATGCCCTCGCCAGTGACGGTTACTTCCATGACGTGGGCGGAGATGCCCCGGTTAGAGAAGTCGGTGCCCAGGGCGTCGCGGTAGATCAGGGCGGTGATGCCCTTGGGGGCGGTGGTGCCGTTGCTCATGTGCTGGCTCCTTTGAAGTCGTTTGGGTGCTGTACTGCCCGGTTGCGGCCGGGCAGTACAGCGGTTGAGTGCTGGTTAGGCGGCGTCCCGCACGGCGTAGGGCATCCGGTAGCGGCTGGGAAGTTCGGCGGCGGCCTCCGGCAGGTCCGCCGGGCCTTGGGCCTGCCCGTTCTTCCAGTGGAAGAACGCTTGCTCAGTGGTCGCATCCCACAGGCGGGCTTTCGTCCGGTAGTAGGTGCACGTCACGTCGCCCTCGCAGTAGGTGGCGATGCCGAACAGGTTGCCGATGCTGTCAGCGGTGCGGGTAACGGCGACCATGACGTAGGGCCATTGGCCCAGGTCCCAGCCGTCACATCCCCAGCTGGAGAGCACGGCCCAGCCGTGTTCTTCGATCAGTTCCATCCAGTCGTAGCCGCCGTTCATGTGGTAGTCACCCAGCACGGTCACGCCGTCGATGGTTTCCCCGGTGTCCGCGAGGGTCACGGTCTTTTTGCTTACTGCGTTCATGGTGTTGCTCCTTCTTGCCGAGAAGTTGGGTGGGTGGGGCGGCATTGGTGACCGGCCAGCTCCCCTTCTCCCCCCGTTGTTTTTTGGCTGCTGGCGAAGCTTGCGGAGCTGTGCGCGTGGAGTCCCGTCTACCCGCAGGGCAAGACCCGGAAAATCTTCGGAGGAAATCAGCGACGAAGGAGCGCCGGAGAAGACCTTTGCGGGGCGCAGGCCCGGGAGGAACGACAGGGGCTAGAGGGGCCGGAACGGGCACGTACAATCCGAAGGACAGCAGCCAAAAAACGTCGTAGACACACCAGGTTCAGGGGGTCCGGAGTTCTGCGACGGCACGCCCTGGACCCAACAGCCGGCCGCGCCAGCGGACGCCCATCAACTTGTTGGAGCGCAGCGCAAACCAGTCCTGGCGTGCGTAAAATGAGAGTGTCCTCCGTCATCGGCTATTCCCCCCAGTTGGCCGGTGACGGCAGGGCCTAAAACTCCCACACCAGCCAGTCGATGTGTCATGCTCGACGGCGTAGGCAGCAGGATGTTTACAAGCAGCGGGTCCGCATTCCAAGAGTGCGGGCCCGCTGCTGCTTCCCACACATTCCTCGGGCGTTGGTAGCGTAGGACGGTCGCCAGTTGCAGCGGAACTCGGGGGAGTTCTCCTCCTGGCGGGACATCTATTCAGGGGGCAGGGCTATGGGACTACGAAGCTTTTTCAGGGGACGTCGGACAGCGGGGGCGACACGGCTGTTTCAACAGCCGTCGTTGAGCCGCAGGCGGACGAACCGTTGACGCCTGCGCAGCTGGTGGAGCTCCAAGAGGCATGGGCAGAATTCGCCGAAGCGGCTAAAGGTTCAGGCGTGAACAACGTTCACGCCTGAACCCGCAACGGCAAGCCCCGGCAAAAAGACCCCGCGGCCGTGCGCAGCATGGCGGCCTTGCTGCACCGCGTACGGGATGAGGACACCACGCCTGGCACCGGACCGGCCGGGTAGGGGCCGCGCCAGCCCGGGCAGGGCCGCGCCAAAGGCCGCCGGCCCCGATCAGAGGCGCACACACCACCCCTTGAGTCAGTCCCTTGAACGAAACGCTTGGATCCTTAAATTCCCAAGGCCCCGATTTCCTCGGAGCCTTCTAACCCGTAGCCGAAACATCTGAGGGTGGCACCACCCGTTCTACACAGCCGGGTCATTCCGGCTTCGCCCATGGCCAAGAGGCGGCCGGGCCGCGTGTCTTAGGACTCCCAGCTGCGGCGCGCGCCTAGGGTCAAGGGCATGGAGAGGGACAAGTCCGGCGAGCTGGAAGGGCAAACATCTGTCAACGACTTGCTCGACGAGCCGATCGGAGCCACACCCATCCAAATGGCCCTGCCCATCCTCGTACAGATCCGGCCCGGTGAATTCAGGCGCCTGTCCTGACCCCACCCCCGCCGCTGACGGCACCAGCCTTTTCCACACTCCTTCCCAGGGAGGACCGGCTCCCCCGGTGACCACCCTCGCAGCTCGGCCGGGCGGGTTGTGCCCACTGGGGTCAGGTGGAGCCCTCCGCACAGCTCAAAGCTGTCCCCCATTGGCGTGCAACCCGCCCCGGTTTTGCTCTCCCAAGAACCTGCCGGACACGAATGTCCGGGCCGCGGAGTACACTGATTAACTCGAACATATATTCGAATAAAGGTGTGTTGTGGGCGTTATTATCGGTCCCCCTGTGATAGATGCGGGCGTTTCGTTGTTGTCTGTGCTGGTCTCCCCGGTGCTGGTTGCGGCGGGGTTCCCGTCGCCGGCGCAGGACTACTACTTTGACGGCCGTCTCGACCTGAACGCGCACCTGATCAAGGACGTCAGCAGCATCTACGTGGTCCGGGTGTCCGGGGAGTCCATGGAGGGCGCCGGGATCAGCGACGGGGATGAGCTGATCGTGAACCGGGCGCTGGAGCCGCATGACGGGTGTGTGGTCGTCGCTGTTTTGGACGGGGAACTGACGATCAAGCGGCTGCGGATCACCCCGGCAGGGGTGGTGCTGCAGGCGGAGAATCCGGCGTACCCGGACATTGAAGTGCCGGCACTGTCCGACCTGACTATTTGGGGCGTCGCAACCCGATGCCTCCACCACGTTTAGGACCGGGCGATGTCTAAGCCGGCGTTGATGCGGCACATGCCACAGATTGCGCACGTGGACGTGAACTGTTTCTACGCCTCCGCGGAGCGGGCGTTCAACCCTTCTCTGGAAGGCAAGCCCGTGATCGTGCTGTCCAACAACGACGGCTGCGCTGTCACCCGCTCCCCCGAGGCCAAGGCCCTGGGGATCGCCATGGGTGAGCCGTGGTTCAAGCTCGCCCCCAGGGCGAAGGAATGGGGCCTGGTCGCGCTCTCCAGCAATTACGAGCTGTACGGGGACATCAGCGTCCGGGTAATGGAGTTGCTGGGCCGATACTCGGCCTGGCTGGAGGTCTACAGCATCGACGAAGCCTTCCTCGGCGTCAAAGGCACCCCCGCGGAGCTTTTGGCGATGGGCCGGTCGATGAAAGCCGCGGTCCGGCGGAACGTCGGCGTGCCGGTCTGTGTCGGGATCGCGCCGACGAAGACGCTGGCGAAGCTGGCCAACAAGTGGGCGAAGAACAACAAGGCCTTCGGCGGGGTGTGCCACTGGGACTCCATCCCCGCCCCGGAGCGGGAGGCATTGCTAAGCCGGCTGTCCGTCGAGGAAGTGTGGGGCATCGCCGGACGGTTGACCAGGCGGCTGAACGTGATGGGCATCTTCACCATCGCCGATCTGGTCCGGGCCGACCCGGTCGCGATCCGGAACAAGTTCTCGGTCGTGATGATGCGCACCGTCCTGGAACTGCAGGGAACCCCCTGCATCCCCATGGAAGAAGAGCGCATAGGGCGGGACCAGCTGATCTTCTCCCGCTCGTTCGCCAAACCCATCACCACCGCCGCGGGAATCCGGCAGGTGATGAGCGTCTACGGGCAGCAGGCTTCGGCGCGGCTGGCCAAACACGAGCTGCAAGCCAAAGTTCTCACCGCGTTCGCCGGCACCTCCCACTTCAACCCCAAAGACACCTCCTACCCCTCCGTGTGTGTGCCGTTGCCGATGCCCACCGCGGACCCGGTGATCCTGACCAAAGCCGGCCACGCCCTCCTGCCCCGGATTGTCGAAGGCGTCCGGTACGCCCGGGCCGGGATCATGGTCACCGACCTGCGCCCTACCGGCAACCAGGCACCCCTGTCACTGTTCGAAAACCCCCACGAGGAACGACATATCGGAAGCCTGCTGGAGGACGTCACGCGCCGGTACGGGCGGGGCTCCATTGGCCTGGGCCACGGCGGGATCCGGGGCGGCCCGGACTGGACCATGAAACGGGACATGCTCTCCCCCAGATACACCACCCACTGGGACGAACTCCCCCTCGTCAAAGCCGCCTAACCGTCACACCCCAGCACCACCAGAAAGAATCACCTGCGATGACCGTCACCACTGAAGCCCCCACCCTCAACACCCCCGTGGACGTCCGGTTCACCAAGGCCGGCACTCCCCTGGCCGTTCGCTACGACGGACGTATCTGGGCCGTCACCGAAGAACCTGTCCACTGGTTCACCAGGGACTCATGGTGGGAGACCCGCCGAAGCGTCCCCGTAGGCGTCGGGAACGTCGTTGACATCGAACACTGGCGTGTTCAGGTTCGCCTGGGCGGGTCAGACTCGCCACTGCGGACCTTTGAACTGCGCCGCGAACCCCTCTCGGAGCAGTGGCTGCTGGAGTCCATCAATGACGGCTCCTAAAGGCCTGCTCCCGTCCTCCAGGACAGCCGCGCACCGTTGCGGCGGGCCTTGGACGGCTTGGGCCAAGCGGTAGGCGCCAGCTAGGTTCTCTGGCGGACACTCCCTCGTGGTGGCCGCCTATTGCTCTTCCTGGGTTCGTGGCCGGCGTTCCTTGGTCTTCGCCTCGCGGGTTTGGCTCAGTTCAGCGCGCAGCTGGTCGATTTGGCGGCTGTAGGTCTCGTGAAGGTCCTTGACGCGTTGTTCACCATGGGCGCGTTCACGCTCGACGTCGGCTTTGGCGGCCTCACGCTCCGCCGTCAGGGTCGCCACGGTGCTGCGCATATCGGCTGCAGCTTCGCGGGTGGCCTCAAGGTCGGCGCGGACTTCCGCCAGCTGACGCCGGGCCTCTTCGGCTGCAGATTCCTCGCGGTCAGCTCGTGCCCGCTCCGCCTCGGTGCGGCTCTCGGCCATTCCGGTACGTTGCTCTGCCTCGATCCGGGCCCGTTCCTCTGTCGCGGCCCGTTCCGCGGCTGCCTCACGTGCCTGTTCAGCCAAAGTCAGTTGCCCACGGAGTGCTTCAAGGTCGGCCCGCAGCCCGGCATTCTCGGCTTGCGCCAGTTCCCGATCGTTGGCGGCCGAGGCATTGGCCTGCGCGAGTTCATCGGTGAGTTGCTGAACCTGGGACAGGGCGGCGTCCAGGTCCTGCTGGCGGCCTGACAGCTCCTGGGCGAGGTCCTCGCTCGTTCGCGTTGCTTCTTCAGCTGCCGCGTCGGCTTCGGCTTTCTCTGCCTCGGCCCGCCGCTGAGCCTGCTCAGCACGGGTAGCTCTCGCGTTCGCGGCCGCAACCCGCTCGGCGGCTTCGCTGGCTACTGACTCAATCTGAGCTTCTGCCGCCTCGGGATCCCCCACGGTGCGAAGTTCCTCAAGAAGTGTCGCGAGCTGCTCGCCCAGGTGCTCGATCATCCCGCTGACCTGGCCCGTGATCTCACTGGCACGCTGACGCGCAGAGTCGACAGGGCGAGCCTCTGCGCCCCGCGAAGCGTCCCCGTTGGGGCGCTGCCGTGCACGCCAGGCCGAGGCGCGGTTATGCGCGGGGTCGTCACAGTATTCGGGCGGCCGGCCTGTGCCGGCCTCGGCTGCCATGGCGGGCCGCGGGCAGCCCGGGTAGCGGCAAGTGCGTGCGTCCACTTCAACAATGCTGTCGCTCATAGCGTCATCATACCGTCTTTCGTTCTTTCGTGAAAGACGTAACGAAAATACATAACGTAACTAAATAGGGAACACGTTTTCACGCATACGTGGGGCTCGATAGGCCCCGCGCCCCCGGCGCGTAGCGTGGAGGCATGGGACGCGCCCGCGACGAAGGCACTGGAAGGGCCTCGATGACGGCTAACAGGTCACTGTCTGGAGCCGGCCTGGTGCCTCCGGTAACAGTGGCCTTGGCCCGGGCTGTCACAAAGATGCCGCGGGTCGAGGCCATCGCCGGGACTTTGCTCTATGAACCCAAGTGGGACGGCTATAGGGCCGTCGGCATCCGTGACGATAACGGCGCCACGTTGTGGTCCCGGCAGCAGAAGGAACTGACGGGGTATTCTGTCGGCCTACGGCATGGCTGCGCGGATCTTTGTGCTGGTGAGAAGGCGGTTACCAATCTGCGACAGGTGTAGTACACGTGCTGCACTGGGCGTAATTGGCGGTGCGCTGCTGGCGTCTCCTGCTTCCTTCTTGGTCGACTGAGCGGCAATGCCCGGGGACAGCGGCTAAATCTTTGTTTCGCAACGTCTAAGACGAGACCCCCGTTTCCCAGTGAACGTCTCCTCCGAATATCAGCCCGTCGAGAAGCGTTGGCGCCTGACTATAAACTCAGTGTATAGATTGAGGCGTGAATAATTCCCTTACTCTGCTGGGCCTGTTAAGCCGCGAGGCAAGCTACGGCTACGACCTCAAGCACTCGTATGACCGCTACTTCGGTGCCGGGAAGGCCCTGGCTTTTGGCCAGGTGTATTCCACGCTTGCCCGTATGGTTCGTGACGAGTTGATTCGGGCTTTGGGTGAGGAAACCGGTGCCGGTCCTGACCGCAAGAAATACGAAATCACCTCGGCTGGCCAGGGCAGGGTCCGCGAGTGGTTGTTCACCCCCGACGTTCCCTCGGAGTCCTTGCAGAGCAATCTCTTTGCTAAGACCGTGATCGCGTTGTTGCTGGATGACGATGCGAACCGGCTGCTTGATCTGCAGCGCATGCAGCACATGGCTCGAATGCGTGAACTGACCCGGCTGAAGCAGGAAGCCGATCTGCTTCTGGTACTGCAGTGCGACCACGGCCTGTTCCACATCGAAGCCGACCTGCGCTGGATCGACCTCACCAGTGCCCGCCTGAACCAACTGAAGAAGGAGCTCCAGAGCGCATGAAGACCACCGAGAACGCAGCGCCTATTCTTGAAGCGCGCGGCCTGCGGCACTCTTTCGGGCCAACCGATGCACTCCGCGGGATTGACCTTGACGTTCATGCCGGCGAGGTACTTGCCGTGATGGGCCCGTCCGGATCTGGCAAGTCCACGCTGCTGCACTGTTTGGCTGGGGTGCTGGTCCCGGACCAAGGTTCGGTGGACTACAGCCCGGCAGGCCGCACTAGGACTTCGATCAACACCCTTGCGGAACCGAAACGGGCACGCCTGCGCCTGACTGACTTCGGGTTTGTCTTCCAGTTCGGCCAGCTGCTGCCGGAGCTCTCGGCAGCCGATAACGTCAGCATCCCTCTGCTCCTATCCGGAACCAGGCGCCAGGATGCAGTACGCCGGTCCAACGAAATGCTGGAACGCCTCGGCCTGAACGGGCTGGGCGCCAAGTTGCCAGGTGAATTATCCGGAGGGCAGGCCCAGCGCGTCGCCGTTGCCCGGGCGATGGTGACGTCCCCTGCCGTGTTGTTCGCCGATGAGCCGACAGGTTCACTGGACTCCCTCGCCTCGGAGAATGTGCTGACGCTGATGCTTGAGCTTGTCCGGGAAGCGGGCACCACGGTTGTGATGATCACCCACGACGCCCGCACCGCCGCGTATGCGGACAGGGAAGTCATCGTCCGGGACGGCGTCATTGCCGCCGGCTACCGGGTACCGGCGTGAACCCGGGCCTGCTCAAGCTGGCAGTCATTGGCAGCCGCTCAGCTTACGGCCGACTTGCCGGAATCGCGGGAGGGGTCGCTGTCGGAGTATGCCTGCTATTGCTGCTGTGGGGCGGCTCCAACGGCCTGACAGCACGGGATGACCGCGGGGCATGGCTGCGCGAAACCGGGAGGCCGTCAGTAGGCGTTTCTCAGACGGATGATCCGACCGCTTCAGGCCTAGCGACGCCTGTGCCGCTGACCGCCGACACAGCTTTGATGGAAGCCAACGTGGTGGAGGTCTTCCGCGACCAGCTGATCAACCGCCGGGACGTCGCCGCACTGCCCTCCACGACGGTCAAGATCCCGGGAATCGGTGCACCTCCGGCGCCTGGCCTCTACTACGCATCTCCTGCGCTGCAGCGTTTGATCGAGTCAACGCCCGGCGACGAGCTGGGAAACCGCTTCGGAACGTTTGCCGGCACAATTGACGATGCTGCCTTACCCGGACCTGACTCTCTGGTCGTCGTTACAGGGGCAACGGAGACAGAACTTCGCCAGAACGGCAGGGCCTTCCTGGTCTCAGACTTCACGACCAACCCGTACGGGGGCAGCGCGGCCGCCTACAGGACCGTGCTGTCCATTGGAGCCATCGCACTGTTCTTCCCAGTGCTGCTGCTCATCAGCATCGTCACCAGCCTCGGAGCCGCGCAGCGTCGGGAGCGCTTCGCGACCCTTCGCCTCATCGGGGCCTCTCCTCAGGTGGTTTCCCGGATTGCCGCCGTGGAAACGGCGATCCCGAGTCTGCTAGGAGCAGTGGCGGGTATCGTGCTGGCCACCAGTCTGAGGCCGGCTGCCGCGCAGATACCGGTCAACGGCAGCAGGTTGTTCGCCGCCGACCTAACGATTGGGTGGGCTGCAACCACAGCCGTCGTCGCCGTGATGGTTGCAGCCACCGCGCTCGTCGCGGCTCGCCGCACCGCCGCCGCAGGCGTTGGGCCTTTGGGCGTCACGCGTGCCGTACGCGAGAAGACGCCCACCGCCAGGCGGTGCGTTCCACTTTTGACTGGACTTGCCGCCATGATCACGCCGGTACTGATGGTCCGCGTCTTCGAAGTGCGGCTCCCGTGGCTGGAATCACCGCTGCTTATCCTCGGCTTCTTGCTGATCCTCGTAGGACTCGTCGTCATCGGACCCTGGCTGACACACCTGGTGAGCCGGGTGGGGCTCCGTCACGCCAACAGCGCGGCGGGAGTGATCGCTGCCAGCCGGATCCATAAGACCCCGATGGCGACCTTCCGCTCCGTTTCAGGGCTTGTAATCGCCGTCTTCGTCGTCTCAGTCTTCGCCGGAGCATCCAGCGTTTTCAAAGAGGCAGAAGCACCCACGGCCCAACCCGGCATGCTCCAAACCACCAGCCTGTATGCCACCCTGACCGCCGGAACCACCCCGGAACAGGCAGCAGAGACTGCACTCCAAGCCCGGGAACTGTTCGGAATCCAGAACGCCACCATCGGCTACGGTCCAGCAGTCCTCTCCGCCAGGGACGCCGGCCCCGATCTCTACCTTCGCTCTGCCGACGCCTCCACCCTCGGATTCGAGGACGTGCCCACCACCGAAACCGTCACGGTGAGCACCTCCTTTCTCGGCTCAATGCAGCCCCTCCCATTGGACCCGGCCCCGGCCGCCGACCTGGACGAGTTCGTGCCGGTAGTGATCGTGCTCGGAACTGACGGGACACCCGAGGCTATGGACCGGGCTCGCACACTCTTGAACACCTCCGGCATCGCGGCCATCCCGGCCACCTCACCGTCGGACCTTAGGCTGCAGTCCACCGTGCGCCTGATTCAGGGGCTTGCCGTGCTTGCGTATCTCGGCATGTTTGTTGCGATTGCCATCGCCGGACTATCGCTGGCCGTCGCCACCGCCTCCGCGATGCTGGACCGGAAGAGGGTTCTGGGCCTGATGCGACTGATGGGGATGCCAGTATCGGTCCTTCGAAAGATCATCACCAGGGAAGCGGCCGTACCACTCCTGGCGGTAGTGCTGCTGTCCGTAGGACTGGGATTCCTCGTATCCTGGCTGATGGTGACGTTCATCGACGACACCTACCAGCTGACCTGGCCCGCCGCAGATTACTTCGTTGCCCTGGGCCTGAGCCTGCTGTTGGCCCTTGGAGCGGTGATCACACCAGTTAGCCTCCTCCGAGCGAATACCGCCATGACGGCCACCCGCTTCGAATGAAGCCAACGGACCGTGCTCAATACCGCGGCGGTCCTGCGAATTCGTTTCCCGCCGTCTTGTTTAGTTGACTCATGAGTTGGCGGTTGGCTTCCCGGGCAGCTCCTAGTTCTTCCTCTTGATCCTGCAGCTTGGCCTGTAATTCGTGGACCTCGTTTTGCAGTGTCTGATTTTGTTCCTGGAGGGCGGCGTGATCATGGGGTGCGCCGAGTCCGGTTCGGGAGTAGGCCTGTTCGCCGAGGAGTTCTGAGAGCCGGGCCTCGAGGTCGGCGATGTGCTGCGTTTGGCGGCGGATGGTGGCATGCAGGTTCAGGTTGTCGGCTTCGAGGCTTTGGCGCGTGGTTGCCGTGGCGGTCGATGGTTCGTCGGCGGCGGCGTAAACCTTAGCGCGAAGGTCCAGATGGCGGTGGATGAAGGAGCGGTGCACTTTAGCGCGGGCTGCGACCGCGGAAATGGTGATCTCGTAGCCTTCTGTTTGCATGGCCTCCAGCGCCTGGGCTACGCGGACGCGGCGGGCATTGACGTCGCTTCGTCGGGCGATGGTCAACGGGCTAGCGACGGTTTCAGGCATCATGATTCCCTGTCCTTCAGGCCTATTGTCGGCATGCCCAGCGAGACTGTCTGCCGGGCGCTGCGAATCACAGCGATCGCTTCCTGAATCTGTTGCTGGTCAGCAGGGCTCAATTTGTCGAGGTCATCCTCGACTCGGCGGATCAATCCACGCAGCTGGTTGATTTCCTCATCACTTGGTGCCGTTTTGGCGCGGACCCATTCCTGGACGTCGGTCGCGGCGAGAATGCGTTCGCGGTCGGCGAGGAGCTGCTGGAGGTAGGACTTTAGTTCAGGCAGGTAGGAGGCGTCGCTGCGGAAGTGGCCGCAGCCGATGCAGCTGTATTTGTAGGGGCAGGCGTGGCCCCCGGCTTTGACGTTTGAGGGCTCGGTGCATACGCCGAACGGCACAGCGATCTGGCCCACGCGCAGCCGGGCGTGTTCTTCGGCGACGAGCCCGGCGATGTCGGCGAAGACACGGCGGCCCTGGCTGTCGAATTGGTGCTGGGCGACTTGATTCACTGCTTGGCGGACGCGCTTTTCAGTGACGCGGTAGTAGCCCATCGTCGTTTCCATGGAGACATGGCCCATGAGGTCGCGCAGCACGTCGGGAGGTGTGCCGTTGTCGGCGTGGCGTTGGGCGTAGCTGTGCCGGTAGGAGTACGGCACAGCGACTGAGGCGGGAAAGGGCTGGCCAGCGTCGTCGACAAGCTTCTCGGCAATAGAGTCGATGAATTCTCTGTGGGCTTTGCTCATGTGCGGAACCCCGATGTGGAAGGTCCCATAAGGGTTCATCTGGTTTCGCGGGAACAGGGCCAGCTGGTCCAGGGGTGTGTTGGGGAAGCGCTGATGGACGTTTTCGCGGTGTTCTCGGATGAGGTCGGCAGTTTGGATGCTGATCGGGAGGCGGCGGTTTGGTCGGTTGTTCTTGCTGTCGGTGTAGATCAGCACTTGATGGCCGTCCGCTGTGGTGTCCAGGCAGTCCCAAGGGAGCTGGCATGCTTCCTCGGGGCGTCTGCCGGTGTCGATCAGCACTTCGACGATACGGCGTACGTCCAGTCCTGCGCGTGCTTCCAGCTCGGCCAGGTGGGCATTGATGGTCCGTTGCACTGGGACGGGTAGATCACGACCCGGTCCCGGGTCTTCTGGCGGTCTGGGGACGTCACTGTGTCGCAGCCGGAAGTCGTCCGGGAGACCGGCTAAGGGCTGTGCCGGGCGGGTGAGGCCGAAGGAGCGGACGTCATCGAGGAAGCGACGCACGCGCGTGCTGATGACGTAACGCTTTTTGGTGGTGATCTGGCCACTGCGTTCGAGGTATGCCAGACGGTTGGTGAAACGGACAATGTCGGCGCGGTCCAGGTCGCTGAGCACGAGGCCATGGTCCGGGCGGCCGTGCTTCAGGCTCCAAGAGAGGTAGCGGATGGCCAGGACGGTCTGTTTGGAGGTGGCTGTGGCTTGTCGGCCGCGGTGCAAAGGAAGATCCTCCGACACCCAGTGCTTTGCGGCCTCTCGGAGCCATGGCTGGGACAGGATTTCGAAGTTGATCTGCCCCTTGCCGCCGAATATCGCCAAGTCCCAGCGATCGCGTTGTTGCTCTCGTTCGGGAGACGTCAGGCTCCGTTGCACGGCGAGTGTCAGGGCCCGAATCAGGGCGGCCATGTGCCTGGACTCGCTGCATATTGGGTGATCGAGGAGATCGAAAATACTAGACACTTGGAGCTGACGGGCATGGCGTACCAGGGCACGCAACTGAGTCATGGAGGTCTTGGTGTGGTCATCGATCCTCCATTGCAGCCCAGCGAGGATTTCCGTGATCACCTGCTCGGGTAGGCCCTTCAGCACCACCACGCGGCCGCTGTCGGCAGGCGGTTCCTGCGATCGTGCCCATTCCGCCAGATGTGGAGGCGGATCTGAGCGCCGGGCTCGGCTCCACCGCAGGGCGTGCGGGTGGCAAAGCCGGTTCGGCACGCCCGCGGCGCGGGAGCACGAGGGCACCCGGCATGGCCCAAAGGTCGACAAGGGAACCGGCCGGGCGGCCTGCAGCCGGTCCTCAACGGTTAATGACGAGTCCTGCTTGAAGCGGAAATTGTGCGCCAAACATAATCCAGTGCGCTGATTTGTCGGGCGAGGGCAGCCAGTGACGAGGCAGAACCTTTCCCCGCGTACCGGGCGTCCGCTCGTCGTTCTCAAGAACGCTTCGATCGGTAAGCAGCCGCTACGGAATTCACGGCCACAGGCCGGGCATAAATCATGGCCAGGACTGGGGACACTGGTGCTGCAGTCCTGGCGTGAACACTGCCGGATGCCGAGCAAAGGATGGTCCCTCGGGGGCGCCAGGATTTGCTCGTCGGCCTTCCAGCCAGCCGCTGCCAGAAAGTCCCGTCGCAGAGCGGCATGCAGCGCATCCAACTCGTTGTTCGGCGCCACTGCTTCGACGCGGAAACGGCTGCCGCTGCTCATGTAGCTCACGGCTCTCTCCGTCCTTTCGGGGTGCGGGGACCCGGTCGACGACTGCCCGGAGCCGCTCAGGTGAAGGGTGCAGGTAGACCTCGCTGGACGAGATCCAGGCATGGCCGAGGAGTTCTTTGAGCACGTCGGCGGTGCCGCCATGCTTGGCAATATTGGTGGCGAAGCTGTGGCGCAGCATATGCGGATGAACCGGTCGGCTCAGGTGGGCGCGAGACGATAGCCGGGCCAGGAGCTCGTTGATTCCGCCCGGCCGCATCGGGGTCCCCATCGGATTGGCGAAGAGGTTCACCAGCAGGAAATCCGATCGTCCGCCGGGGTCGATGCGGTCCCGCTCGGCGATGTACTGGTCATAGGCCTGAACGGTCAGCCAGTCAGCCGGGACGACACGCGGACGGCGGGACTTTGCCCACGCACCGTTCGGATTCATTCTTCGCACCACATGCAGGTGGGTGCCCCGGAAACCGCAACCGAGCCTGGACGCCTCCGGAACGAAGTGGACGTCTGAGCGGCGCAACCCGGTCAGCTCTCCTCGGCGCAATCCCATCCGCCACATGGCAATGACAATGAACCGGTCACGGGCGCTACGTGCCGCTCCGAGCAGCCCCATAACGTCCTCTCCTTCCGCATTCACAACCGGAGAGTGCGGCTCGGACAACCTATGCCGGGCTCTTGTACGGGGAGCATGGGCACCGTGTCCGGCCACGTTCACCGCATAACTATCGAAGGAGTCGTAAACCACCCCCAACACCTGCGGATCCAGCTGACCCACGGCTGCTGCGTGCCGGAAGAAGCTACGAACCGCAGCCAGGATCGCGTTGACCCGCCGCGGCCCACGCACAACTTCGGTGCGACCAGGAATCATCTGTTCCGGACGATAGTGCTGCAGCCAGTAGACAAAGCGACCTAAATATGGGCCGCTCTCCCGCCACGGTTTACGAATAGAAGCAGCCCAGTCAAAAAACAATGCCAGCGACGCGGCATAGGACTGACTGGTGGACTCGGCACCATCCCGCCCGAGCCGATGATGCAGCAGGAAGTCATCCGCCTCCACCACCACCCGGTACGCGGGATCGAGCACGGTCCAGTAGCGCAACTCCGAAGGCATTATCACTTGGAAGGACCTGAACGTTGCCACGCGAAAATCAGCCCCTGCACCTCATCACGAGGATGATGCTCATGCCATGGATAGTAGAACTTGCGACGTGGAGGACGTGCCCGACACACTGACAGTTGCTGTCTCGGGCACATACGGCAGTACAGAATTGCAACGTCCACGACAGCCGGGTTGGACCCAACAGAAGGGGTACTTCCCGGAACTCGTCGCTGCGATCGCCGCGACCGTGCCACCGGGATGCGTGATCGACGGCGAAGCGGTGATCTGGAGCCAGGGCCGGCTGAACTTCACCGCCCTGCAACAGCGCCTGAGTGCTGGGCCAAAGACTCTTTCTGGGCTGGTTGCTGCAACGCCGGCCAGCTACGCAGCGTTCGACGTCCTGTCCGTCGCCGGGCATGACGCCAGGAACCTGCCGCTGAGCAACCGCCGGGCGCTCCTGGAAGAACTTGCCCGCAGCTGGGAACCGCCTCTCTCCCTCTCCCCCGCCACCACCGACCGCGGCGTAGCCGAACAGTGGCTCGAGAACCTGCCACCCACAGGGATTGAAGGGCTGGTCATCAAAGATCTGAACCAGCCCTACACGCCGGGTGCCCGCTCATGGCTGAAGCTCAAACACAGAGAAACCGTAGAAATCATCTGCGGCGCAGTGATTGGGCCGATAACGCAACCCTCTCAAGTGGTTGCCGGCCTCGTCCTGGATGGGAAGCTGCGGATCGTGGGCCGCTCCACGCCACTGAAGGCGAGGGAAAGCCGGGAACTGGCGCGATGGCTTCACCCGCCTGTGGGCGAGCATCCCTGGCCAACCAGCGTGAAAGGTACGGCCCTAGACAGGTTCAACCGGGACAAGGAACCTGTGGCGCTGACGCTCGTGGAACCCGTGGTTGTAGAGGTCTCCGCAGACACCGCATGGTCAGGAAGATCCTTCCGGCACGCACTTAAACTACTCAGGGCCAGGCCGGAGCTAGCCCCAGCTGACGTCGTCCTGCCCGACAGGCTCCATGCCGAAATTTAGTCACTCTTACCAAAACTCCCTCGGGGCATGGTGTTGTTTGTTCTGCGACCAGTAGCCGCAATCCGTGGACAAATGCCAGAACACTGCCTCACATATCGAGCGGGCCAGGCTGTGCAGCCCCCATCGAATCAAGGCAGAAGTGCAGCGTATTTGCGGCTTCATTATCCCCACTCGTCCATAGCAACAACGGGAAAATGTGGGTGTGGATAACCCATACGGTAACTTCGTAAGTGAGGACAAGGAGGCTAGGGAAAGAAGCAGTCGGGATGGGAGTTCACAGCGGCAGCGCCGGGCGTGAAATTGTCCATCATGGCAACTAGGCTTTAAACCGTCGCCAAATTGGCAGCTGATTCTTAAACAGCTGAAGCCCGCTGGAACGGGCTTCAGCTAATTGGTATCAGTCGGACTGAACCGGTTGGGTGTATAGCACTACACACCCCTAGGTTATGCCCTTTGCCGTACCCATGGCCAGTTGGATGTCCAGTTGGATGTCCAGTTGGATCCAGTTAAGTGGGGGCGGAGAGGGTATATCCCGGTTCCTTATTTCGGAAAGGAGCCGCATAATGACGAAGCGTCAGCCCCCGTGGGGAATGTTCAGCTTTTTCGTCAATGTCCTGCGTTTGATGATCACCGTGTGGCATGGCGTGTGGCACTGGTTCTTTGACCAGTGATTTTTAGAACTGCCGGAGCCGGGCGACCGGCACCGACAGTTCGACTCCCGTCGCATGCCGCCCTGGTAGATCTGCCCAGCCCCCTTACTGGCTCCAACTATTGCCTATCGATTAGTGCGGATGGCTATGAGGTTTTGGCCTTCTTCCAGAAGCGCGTAGAGGTTTCCCGCGCTTCTTCGAGGTGTCGCCTTCTGCCTCGATGTGTCCGTAGCTGCCGTCCGGGTTGGTGATGGTGCCGGTGAGTAACACCGCATGAGTCTATTTGGCTGCAGGTTCGGCGGATTCGATGAGGTCCGGCCCGTTGTTGCGGACGCTGTTCACCCTGGGGCTGACAATCCGAGGTGTCAGGGTCGGCTCCGGCAGGGAGTCCAGCAGATGCTGGATGTCGTTCTTGTCGGTCAGGTCCGGGTCGAGCCACTCAATGAAGCGGTCCTGCGGGATGATGACCGGGGAACGGTCATGGACGTGGCCCAGGGCGTCCTGGGTGGTTGTAGTGAGCACCGTGCAGCTGAGCAGCCACCTTTCCGGGTCATCCTCCGGCAGCGTCCGGTCAGCCCACCACTCGTACAGCCCGGCGAAACCCAGCAAGGGCTCATTCTCCGAGTACAGGTAGTTCGGGATCTTTATCCCGTCCTCAGTCTTTTGCCACTCGTAATAGCCCTCGGCCGGGACGATTGCACGGCGCTTCACGGCAGCTTTTCGGAAGGACGGCTTCTCCAAAATCGATTCGCTGCGGGCATTGATCAGCTTGGAACCGATCTTGATGTCCTTCGCCCAGGAGGGGACCAGGCCCCAGCGGGCAATGAGCAGATGCCGGTCAATAGTGCCCTCGTCCAGACGTTCAGCAACGATCGGCACACTCTGGGTTGGTGCCACGTTCCAGCTCGGCGGAGGGGGACTTCCCTCAACCTCCTTGGCCTCAAAGTGGCTCAGAAGGTCTCCCGTAGCTTTGGACATGACGTATCTTCCGCACATGCAGCCATTCTGCATGACCAGCTAACCCATGGCTGCTGGCCAGCGGCCAAACGGGTGCGAAATGAACCTGAGCTCTTCAGGGCCCTAAAGTGGTGAAACTGGATTCCTGAAGATGGAGATGCTTTGAGTGAGACCCTGGGTGGACTTTTTTCGCGGATAGCCGACAAGTCGGCGGCTCGCTCGGAGGCCCAACTGCAAGCGGACATCGCCATGTTTCTTCGGTTGGCCCCAATGAATCTATCGGAAGAAGACATTGATCAGATAGTGCTTGAATCCCAGCTTGGGGATGGAACCAGACGGCGTATCGATATAGAAGTTGGCAACTGCATTGTCGAGGTGAAGAAGGACCTATCTAGGGGAACGGTACTCACCGATGCAGAGGATCAGCTGGCCGGGTACCTAGCTACGGCGGATGAAAAAACCGACGTCAAACATGCTGGCGTATTGACTGATGGCAGCCATTGGCGTTTGTACAGGTTCGCTGGCCCCCAGCAGGTCGAGCTAGTCAACACACTTGATGTCAGCCCTTCGGGAGATGTGGATTCCTTGACCGTGTGGCTAGAGACAATCCTTGCTACCAAAGAGCAAATTAAACCAATCCCAGAGGACATCCGTCGCTTCCTTGGCGTCGATTCCAACACCTACAAGCTGGACCACCTCGAGCTTCGCAGGCTATTCGACGAAAACTCCAGCAACAAGGAGTTGGCTCTCAAACGTCATCTCTGGGCACGCCTCCTTAGAACAGCGTTGGGAACAAGCTTTACCGATGACCCGGACCTATTCGTCGACCATTCGCTGCTAGTTCTAGAAGCTTCCATCATCGCCCACGCCGTTCTGGGCGTAGACCTTCGGAACGCCGATCCCGTGGCCGTAGTTGACGGAGCAAACTTCCGCGAAGCGCAGCTGTTCAACGTCATCGAGAATGACTTTTTCGACTGGGTGGTTTCTGTTCCTGGCGGTCGCTCCTTCGTCAGGGAACTAATCCGAAAGATCAGTCGATTTGCCTGGGTCGATGTAGAACATGATGTCCTGAAGGTCCTCTACGAATCCGTGATCACGGCAGGGACTCGCAAGAATCTAGGCGAGTACTACACGCCCGACTGGCTTGCCGCCCGCATCGTCAAGAAGGTTATTACCAGCCCCTTGTCACAGAAGGTTCTCGACCCCAGCTGCGGCTCGGGAACCTTCGTTTTCCACTCCATCAAGCATCATCTAAAAGCCGCCGATGACGCTGGGCTTAACAATGAAGAAGCGCTGAACAGCGTGCAGCAACACGTCTTCGGCATGGACATTCACCCTGTTTCAGTCGTCCTCGCGCGCGTCACTTACCTTCTAGCAATCGGGCTGGAGCGTTTAGGGCAAGACCGCGGATCCCTGACGGTTCCTGTATATCTTGGCGACTCCATGCAGTGGGGTACTACAGCTGACAGCATGAAGGATGAGACGTTCACGGTTCAGGTCGACAGTCCGGATCTGGCGGTTGAAGAGCAGCAGCTGGCCCTGTTCGATACAGGGGAAAAGCTTGCGTTCCCTCTTGCCACGATTACCGATGCCAGCGTCTTCGACCGTCTGGTATCCGACCTAGCGGACCTTGCTCAAACCTACACAGACAAGAAGAAAACGCGCCCCTCTCCTCAGACCATCATGAACTCCTATGGCGTTGTTGATGCCGGCGATCGAGACCTGTTGACGGAGTCATTCAACATACTCTGCGACCTGAACGCGGAGGGCCGAAACCACATTTGGGGCTACTTCGTCAGAAATCAAGTACGCCCCCTATGGTTTTCCTTTCCCGAGCGTCAGGTCGACATCTTGGTAGGAAACCCGCCTTGGGTGGCCTATCGCTTCATGACGGAATCCATGCAGAGCAAGTTTCGAACGTTCAGCGCAAACCGTAATCTTTGGACAGGGCGAAAGGTCGCCACCCAACAAGACCTCGTCGGTCTCTTCATTGCCCGGGTAGTGGAGCAGTTCCTCAGCCCGACCGGGTCCTTCGGTTTTGTGACTCCGAAAGCTGTACTTACCCGGCAGCAGTATGAGGGCTTTCGAACGGGCAAGTGGGCAACAAAGTTACCTTCTACAGCTACCCAAAAAGACGTAACGGTCCGGGTCGAATTCTCTCAACCTTGGGACCTTCAGGCAGTCCGACCGGCAATATTTCCGGTCCCATCTGCGGCGGTTTTCGGCACGAGGTCTGTAGCGCCGAAGGCGATTTCCTCGAAAGTGCAAAAGTTTTCAGGGCTTGTATCTGCCCGTTCGACTTCCGTCGAAGCAATCAACGCCAACCTAGCCGTGGTGGAAGCGGAATTAGACTCTGTCACGTCCGCAGATGTCGCTATCTCTCCTTATGCAAAGGCGGTCTTCCAAGGGGCAAACATCGTTCCGCGCTATCTTTTCTGCGTGACAGAACGGGCTAAGAGCCCCCTTGGGCATGCAAAGGGACTGACGCCTGTGGAATCCTTCCGCACAAATCTGGAGAAGGAGCCATGGAAGCTCCGGCCCTCCTTGTCCGGCAACATTGAGAACGCTTTTCTGCACCCACTGCACCTTGGTTCCACCCTGGCCCACTACAGGCTCCTGGATCCATGGCTAGCGGTGCTACCCATCAGCGACGGAAAACTTCTCGATGAAGGCAAAATTTCGTCACACAAACATCTTGCGGATTGGTGGGCCAAAGCCTCCAGTGAATGGGAGAAGCACAAGGCCGCCGCAACAAAGCTGTCGCTCATGGAACAGGTGGACTACCAGGGGAAGCTCCGGAAGCAACTCGGCAAAGGAAATCACCGAGTCGCATACTCTGCCTCAGGAAATCGGCTAGTAGCTGCTTATGTCGGGGATCCCGACATAGTTATTGAGCATGCCCTCTATTGGCTAGCCGTACCCAGCGAACGAGCCGCTCATTACCTGGCAGCCATGCTAAACAGCCAGAGCGTCCTGGATCTTGTCGGAAAATACCAAGCGCAGGGTCTATTTGGCGCCCGGCATTTCGATAAATATGTCTGGAACCTCCCTATCCCACTCTTCGACGCTCGAATCGAATCACATGCGGAACTGTCCGAACTAGGCCAGAAGGCCGCGGCGGTAGCGGCTACAAGCAAGGTAGAGGGCCGGACCTTTCAGAAAGCACGCGAACAAATCCGTGACGATCTGAAGACTGCCGGCTTATATGACGTCATCGAAGCCACCGTCAAGAAAATCCTCGGCGGAGGCTAGGGTATGAGGCCGTCTAGTAGTCGGATGGTGTCGCTGTACCCGCTTCCACCCTCCACACCTCCACGATGTCTGGCCTCAGCATCTTCCGATAGCGCTTTTGCTTGCCGTCATTGATTTCAGCAGCGAGCTCCCGGAGTTCTACCGCTGCGCTCCCCCTCCAGTTCAGCCGGAGGGCGCCGGCCAGTAGATCATCCGGGCAGAAGTGGTGACCGGCTGCCTTCAGTTTCGTCAGCCCCTCCGTGACGCTAGACCGGTCAGAACTGTGAGACAGCCCTGTGCTGGAATTAATCGAATTTGTGAAGGTCTTTAGGGCTTCCCATACAACGGGGTCAGAAATCAGAGGTGACTTCGCCTCGACTACGGGACCGCCTAAGTGTTTAGGGTTGTAGGCGCTAACCCACGGTTGTGCACCCACCGGTTTTGTTGCCGAGAACATATCCCGAAAATGGGAGGGTCCTGTTATCCCGACAGCAGCGATAGCGGACGGTCCACGACGCTCCTCAATTTGCCATAGCGTCTGCGGCAATGGCCTGAACGCCAGGACAGGCCCCGCTGGCAGGTGGCCAACTTTGCCCCGGGAGTCTGGATACACGGTCGCGCCACGCCGAACCAGCGCCTCAAGGAGCGGTTCGTCCCGAAGGTCGAACTTACTCCCGACCTGTACACCGATCCGCTGCAGGTTTCCCTTGGCATGCGAATAGCACCATTCAATGGCGTGCTTAAGGTCTTCTGCGGGGTCGGCGTGATCCGGGCCATCGGGCAAAGCAGTGTAGGCGCGCGGGACCGACGTGCGGTCTTCTTCAAACATCATCTTCTGATCATGCCTGTTAGCTCTGACATTAGTCCGAGGTGCAGGTCTGCCGTGGTCTGATGCGTCTTGGCATTTGGTATCAGTAGTGGGCGCACACTGCCGCAGACTCGACGGTCACGATCTGCCGTCTTTCAGCTTCAGGTAGTCAAGAATGCGGTTCATCGCGCGGATCGCTTCCAGAGCGTCCGGCTGTTCGACTCTTGTACCCCCCTCATGGACGGCGATATTGCGCTTCGCAAAAATGTCGTTCCCAGCTGTCGAAACATCTTGAGGTGCCTCAGCGAGACGATTCTTCACGTCTACACCACGCCCGCCGCAGGCCATCTCGACAGCGAGACGTGCAGAGAGCACGGCCTCGCGGTATCGGCCGCCCTCGAAATGCGTGACGGCAGTACGTGAGTGCGCCGCGGCAGCAGACTCCTCCTCCAGAACGCGGAACGCATCCCGGTATGCGGTGTCCGGTGACGGGCCGAGCAGGTATGTGAGTTGGGCGTCGCCTTTGAACAGGAGCACGTCATACGAGTCCACGGCAGTCCCACCAGACACCAACACGTAATCGCGATATCCGTCCTTCTCATAGAGGTTCGGCATGAGCTCGTAAGCGCCAGTGAAAAGGGGGCTCGCCAGGAAATCGGCCAAGTGGTCCTTAGTCTTGCCGTACATCTCGACCTTGCGGCCGGTCACCTTCTCCCGGAGCCGGAGGCCGATACTGTCATTCCCGCAGGAGTACTCCTCGATATAGCACCAGACGGAGACTGGAGGAGCGACACTGCGCGCGGACACGATATTGACCGTCACGGAGAACTTGTCATCGAGCCACACCACGATCTCCTGCACGTTCTGAGCGAAGATTGGCGCCACGATGGCGACATGCTCTTTGCGGTCCCGAGGCGCGACGAGTCCACCGCCGTGGGCATGACAATCCTGCAGCAAGTTCGACATCGGCGCGATCTGACGAAACATGGGTTGGTCAGTGAGAACCCGCACCTTCCGCCCGGTCAACTTCTCGCGAAGGCGGAGGTCACGCACTCCGTCAGGGCGTTCGAAGGGCTCTACGTAACACTTGATCATGCCGGAACTCTGCGCGCTCCGGGCCGCGACTTTCGCTGCCTGTGCCGCACGGCGTGCTTTCGAACTCGGCGAGCTCATTCTGACGTCCTCTCGCTCACGTTAACCCGACCAATTCAACCATTGGCGGTTTGATGCCCGGGCGACGGCACGAGCTGCGTGTAAGCCGGTCGGTCGAGCAACGCGCGCGCAAAGATTCGGGCGCTTACCCACGCCGGCGCGAGGTGCCAAGCGTGTGAATCGCAGCGCTATTTGGCAGCATTTTCTTCACGCTATTTGGCAGCCGGTGGTCAGTTAGCTGGATGCGGCCTGCCTCCGGACTCGTTGCCGTTCCGGCGCCGGAGCTTCTTCTTCCGGGGTGCGTTGAATGATGCGGTACACGGTCGAGCGGGCTACCTTGAACAGTTCGGCGATCTCTCCCGTGGTGTGGTGCCCGCGGCGGTAGGTCTCGACGAGATGCTTTTCCTGCGCGGGGCTAAGTTTGGGTTTCTTGCCACGCAGCCGGCCTTTGGCCTTGGCGACCTGCATCCCTTCCCTGGTGCGAGCTTTGATGAGGTCCGATTCGAACTCTGCAACCATCGCCACACGTTGAAAAGCAGTCGGCCGACGGGATCGGTGGGGTCGTGGATGCTACCGCCGATGCTCAGCTTCACCTGGCGCCGTGTGAGTTCTTCGACAATGTCTCGGGCATCGGGGAGGGAACGCGCGAGCCGGTCGAGCTTGGTGATGACTAGGGTGTCGCCCTTTCGGCAGGCGGCCAAGGCTTCTCGGAGTCCTGGTCGGGCTCGGTTGGTGCCGGTGAAGCCGTGATCAACGAAGACCTTTTCGTCGTCCACACCGAGGGCGCGTAGCGCGTTCTTTTGAACGGTGAGGTCTTGTTCGCTGGTGGAAACCCGCGCATAGCCGATGCTGAGTGTTGACATGCTGCAAACTGTAGCGTTTGAGCCACCCCCAACGGGCATTTTTGCGGGTGGGTCATACGCGACAGTGGCCTTGCGGGTCGTCACTACGGTTATAGATGATTTTTCGTTCGGCCAGAATGCCACGCACGTGTCCCGCTGGAGGACCGTCTTACGGGACATTTTGCGGGACAGGCCCCCTTTCGGACGTTTTTTGGCCGGGGCGGGAGCGCGAAGAAAATCCTTGCGCTTCAAATTTTGCAATATCTTCGCTGCAGGGTTTGGTCGGATATCACGCCTTCAGTCCTCCAGGCCTTATTCATTTCTCTCGGCACTCTGTTGACAGGGGGTTATCCCCGGTCCTTGTATTGGTGCATGACCAGCAGCGACAGCAAGGAACGGTCCCTCGGCGCAGTGAGTATGCTGGCCCTGGCCATCGGTGCTGTTGCTGTCGTTTTGGCGGTTCCCCGGACCCACGCAATCAACGAAGTGGCCCTGGTTATGGCTCTCGTGTCGGCTGTTGTGATCGCTGTAATGGCATGGCGCATGGTGTGGGGCAGCGGAAAGAAACGACAGTACGTGCTGACTCGGGAGCGACGGAAGTTGGTAGCCGCTGGGCTATTCGCTTTCGTGGCCATCGCGGCCGGGGCACTCATGACCATGATGCAACCGGGAAACCCCATACTTGCGCTCGGTTTCATTATCGTGGCTGGACAAGTTAACGCCCTCTTCGTGAGTCCGGCGCCAAGCCAAATGCCATTGGCGAACCGCTGAGGAGGCCGCCAGGGGTTCGGCTTACGGGCATCCAGAGTGCATCTAGGGCGTCGAAAGTACCGCCGCAAAGGTGCCCATCAACTTCTGTTTGCCTCACTATGCCCCTGGGGCAATCACTTGAAGAGCGCAAACGGCGTCCCGTAAGAGTTCCTCGCTCGGACTCTTCGCAGGGAACGACAGATGATACATGTCCGGAAGGACGAACGACCTCTCCACGGTTTCCGAAATCGATGGATTTCAAGCTCCTGACTCGCTTGGCCGAATCCCTTTCCAGGACGTCTACTTACTCCGGATCTTAAACGCCCAGACAACCGCTACAACTCCCAAGAGCATGAGTAGAACTACCGCAACTTCCACAAGGTTTCCTCCCCGTAGCTTCTCGGAGTTCGACTCTTGATAATCGAACTAACTTTCTGTCTTCTTTGTAACAAGCATGGTTATGCCACCGGTCGTCACGGACATGCGTAAGTTCAGGTTCTCAGGTATCAAATCCCACAGACCCTCCAGATAGGAGTCCAAGTACGAAGAGAACTGCTCCGACGATGAGGAAGAATGAAGCAAACGATAGGGCATAGATTTTTTGGAATCGGTCATGCTTTGCAGGATCTTTACCGGGATTTCGTGCTTGGTAGCCCTTGCTAAGGAACGGCACAAGGAATTTCGTCATCACCAAGATCAGAAGGCCCAAGACGAATATCAGAAGCCCAGCAGTTGTCATGCTCCTATTATCCGAGAGTCAAGTACTTGGGAACATCGAGCCGGCTCCGTCGCGCACGTACAGTGGGACCATCCTCGGACGCCGCCTCATAGCCGTGCGCTGCCTGACCAACTGTCCCACGGAGGGTTCCTTAATGGGGCCCTACGCAGATGAGCGATGGGGTGGATTGCGCATCCCAGCAACCCCTGTCGAGGAAGCATCCTCGAGATGCGATGTCGAATCGAGTTCGCTCAGTCTCAGTCGGTCAACCGTGTACCTGGCGGCCGGGAAGCATGTTCGCGCTGGATGGCTCTGAGGTCGTTGGCGAGTGCCGTGATTCGTGGCGTGGGTGGTTCTGGCGCTTCCTTGCCGTCGCCGAACCATTTCTGGCAGACAGCGGCGACTAGCTCTGGGGGGATGGGTTCGCCTTTGGCAATGAGGCGCGTGAAGTCTTCGATTTCGGGGTCGTATTCGTCGGGCGGCGCATCGTCTAAGACTCCAAGAAGGTCATGAGCGTTGACGCACGCGGTTACCTCACGGCGCAGGCGTCGGTACTCCTTAGTTCTGGCATCCATGCGGTCATTCTAAGAGGAATCACACCCGGTAGAGGTTCGGCTTACGGGGCTTTCGGTGAGAGCTCTTTGAACGGACGCTGACATGCGCGGAAATCTGAACGGTCCATCACGGACCCTTCTATAGTTGTCAAGCTTGCCAGCGAGCAGGTTTGACGGATCCGTCGTGCGAGATAGCGCTTCCCGCCTCGCCGAATTTCTTTTTGTTTGTCCTTCGGAAGTGCCGGAGAACTTTCTGCTATCGGGGTCCGACTACCGGTTCACGGACCCGAACAGCTCAGCCTCGAACTGGTTCAAGGCTTCTGGGTATCCGGCCACGTCAATGAGTCCGTACGTCGTTTGGAGTGAGACCACTCGGAGGCCTGGACCGAAGTTGACTGCCACATAGTCCCGCACCTCCAGTTGCCTACGGTCTGGAGACATGCGGCCGTTGACGAGGAAGGTCGCAGGCTTGACCCACGCGCCCTCCCAGGACTCATCTGTCACAAAGTCCACAAGCGGTGCGCGAACTAAAATCAAGCCCCGCACCCAGCTGTTGGCCAGACCGCCGGGTAACGGCTCAGGCGAACGAACCCAAACTTCCGTCCAGCCGCGCCGCCGCCATAATTTGAACCTGAGCCGGTTGACCGTGAAGGTAGCCGTTAGCCCGACCATCAATACGGCCATCAAGACGACAAAATATAGGGGAATTGAGTCGGGCTGGCGCCCATTGAGCACCATCAGGAAGATCGAAGCCAAAGCTGCGGCAACGACATAGCCGAGGCTGAACGCTACCAAACGCTCGATCCTCGATTTACGTGCGGCCATGCCACACTTTAAACCCGCTTCATTACGTTGTCTGCAGGCGGGCCTCTGCGTGCCCTTGTCGGCTGGCACGGAGTGGAGGATGAAAAAATTCTCTGCGGACTAATCTTGACCCTCGTTTTGCTAATCAGGGGACGAGCCAACGCCCGTTCAGGGATCCCCCTTGCGGACTGTGCCCGTACCCCGATAATGCTGTGAGAACGCCGCCATTCATCGCTGAAAGGCACCACCTGTTGAGCTCGCACAAAAACTGTCCCGTAGAGGGTTGGGCTTGCGGGCACCAAGGGTGACAAATAGCGCTGCGAACAGGCGGCCACTTACCGCTGCGATTCACGGGGTTTCAAGGTCGGCATCGCAAGCGGACCGATTCTTGCGAAACGAGTAGGTCTCGTTAGACATCTAGACATGCAGGAACCGGTATGGGCTGGCCGGGTGGGGGGTAACCCCTTTCCCGATCTGAGCCCCGTCCCCGGTAGTCATAGCTCCTCAGGTCGCGAACGGTTTAAAAAGCTCCAGGTGGCTGCAAGGGATACAAGGGCCCTTAGGCTGATCGCATGGAACGACCGTCCGACCCGCAGCAGGCCATCCTTCAGCAGATTGTTGAGCATGCCGGGAACTTGGCATCCGTGCTGGAGTCCCAGTTCGCTGGTTGCAAAACCGAGCCCATGGAGGGTTGCGGGGAGTGCTTCGACATTGAGGTCGCGGAAGGTGCTTTGCCCCTTCCGGAGGGTACTGAACGCCCACTTGGCTTCGGCGTCCGCGAAGGTACCGGTGCCCTCTCCGTACTCCTCTGGCATGAAGACGGACTGGTCGACGGGTTGGAGGTCAACTCCTACATTCACCCGCACGCAGCGCTGACCGATCTCGTGATCGTGGACTAGATGTGGTCCGGGATTTGAGGGCCGTCTAGCCGCCGAGGGTAGGTCAGGTAGGGGCAGGCTCCGCGCGGGGCGCAAAACCCGCGCCGGACTGCGATTAGCCGCACTCAGGAAAAGGGGGATCGGTGCAGTTAGTTTGTGGGTGTGGGCGCTATGTGCGTGCCGTCGGCACGGTGCCGTGGTTCAAATGCGCCCAGAGGCGGTCGCGCTCGGGTCCGGTGACGAGGGTGGCGTCAAAGGTGCCATCCCGATTGAAGCGGGAGTCGTAAGTGGTGAAGTGGCCGGCCAGCAATTCCTTCACATCAAACCAATCGGGAGCATAGTCCTCCTCGACATCCTCATGCATCCCATCGGCCCAGTGCACTTGGCTCCACATACATTCGAGCTTTGACCAGAAGAAGGGGAATGAGCGCATGGGGGAAACCGAGGTTGTCACCCACCCTTTGACTTCGCCGTTCAACGACAGTTGCCACACAGCATCACGAAAAGGATCAAGACGCGGATCCTTCGGCCAATCTGTTTCGTCGAACCACTTTTCGAACCATCCCATTGTTTTAGTTGTATCAGCCCAGCGCCGCCAACTTTGCCGCCACCGTGGCCGGTGACAGACCGGCCAGCGGTGCCGGTAGCCGTTTATCGCTGCGATGTACACACTGGGGACAGCCGCCCACGGCTGGCCCTCGTTCTGAGACTCAACAACGATCGTTTCTTGAGAGCCGCTCTATCCGTATACCCAGCGGCGAATTACGCTCAGCCCATGATGAGCATGCGGGGAAAGCGCAAAGCGGTACGTTGGCTCGTGCTGATCGCAGGCGGCGTTCTCGTGGGCGTTCTTGCTGGGCTGCTCATGGGCTGGCAACTCGCGCCCGCAATGGTTCTCATTTACTTTGTCGTTGGCTGGGCCGCAGACAGGGGCCAAAAGCACAAGAGGGAGGTTGACGCCTACCGCCAGGAGTGGCTCAACAGGCGGAAACTTCAATGACGCAGGAGCAGATTCAGGCCAACGAAGAGAAGTCCGCCCCCCAGGATCGCAACCAGCGCCCCTATTGTCAGCCACGTGCCCTCCGTCACCGCTTCAGCTGCCTCGCTGCCTCGCTGTCCAAGTGTCATCTGCATCCATTTCCGGTGCCCTTTCGAGACGGCGGCTCGAAAGACGGCGGTTGCAAGGCCGATGATCAGGAACAACAGCCCGAACAACGTGAGTACTGAACCTTGTAAAACCACCGGTTCCCTTTCCGCTTGTCTTCGGCGCTACTTCTCTGGACTTATCTTCCACGGTATTGAACAGGGCTGAAGCCCTTTAGCTCGGTGGAGATTCTTTAGGAACGGTTCTACAGGGAACTGCCTTGGGCTGCTGATCTCTGACCCTGTTACCGGCGTAGCTTCAAGCAAAGCCGGTTGTGCTTTGCTTCCAACCCTTACGGAACCCAATATAGCGGCCATACGCTGACGTCCTACGGTATGCGTGAACAGAGGGGGACGTGTGGACGACAAGGATTGGGTTCATCCGGCAGTAAGGCGCGGCACCTGGCTTTTCACAGGGCAAGCTATCGGGTTCACGGGCGGTGTCATTTACATCGTTTTTCTCGCCGTTCAAAATCCTACGGTGGAGCGTCTGTGGTGGGCGGGATTAGCTGTAATTGCCGCTGTCCTCTTTTGGTTCTTGACTAGGAAGATGATCAAGAACCTTCAACACGAGTATCGATACGAGGAGGACGGCAACGTCACCTCAGATCGCGAAGCTACGCCATGAGGGCCGGTTCACCGGCCTGCCTATAGGAGAGGTTCTACAGACTAACGGTGACTTCCCGTCAACCGGCCTTCCGGCCGTGTTCCGCGGCCGTGGTCATACCTGCCCATGTGCGCTCAGCGACCGGCTTACGGACAGGCGGTCGCTTCTGTGCATCGTGAGAACATCATTGAGTGACCGACAGTACTTCGCTCGAACTACCGCGCCTCTACGAGAACCTGACGTGGCTTACCCCGCTCTCCGAGGAACGCGCCGCACACCTAGTGGCGTTCTTGTCCGACCCGGCACCGGCTGAGGTTCTGGACATGGGGTGCGGATGGGGTGAACTACTACTTCGGGTTTTGACGTCGGCCCCGCAGGCGCGGGGACGCGGAGTGGACAGTGCTTCCGCGTCCATCGACCGAGCGAGGCAACAAGCATTGACTCGTGGGCTGCTCGACAGAGTGACGTTTGATTCGATGCCTGGGCTAGAAGCCCAGAATCGCCCCGCAGACGCTGTCATCTGCATCGGTGCGAGCCAAATCTGGGGGCCGCCAGTAGAAGACGCACAGCCGCTCGACTACGCCGCAGCCCTGCACGCCCTTCGAGCTCTGGTGCTTCCCGGCGGCCGACTCGTCTACGGCGAGGCGATCTGGTCAGCAACACCTCATCCGGCTGCCACCGCCCCTCTGGCTGGACGGGATGACGAGTACCTAACAGAAGATGCGTTACGCGAGCAGATCCGCGCCGCTGGTTTCGAGGTAGTGGACGCTGACCAGGCAAGCATTCAGGAGTGGGACGTCTTCGAGGCCGGGTATCGCGACAGGTTTACCCGTTGGCTAGAAGCACATGATGCCGACCATCCCGCCGCAGAGCAGGTCCGTCGGCAATACGAGGAACAGCGCGCTGCATATGAAGAGGGCTACCGAGGCGTACTCGGGATGGCGTATTTCTGCCTAAGGGGGTAGGAGTCCACTGCGACTCACCGTCACCTGGCGCGCAGCTATGCTGGCGTTCCACCAGGGGATGCCCAAACGGCACGGAGTCGTTTCTCAGACTGACGGTAATGCAAGAATCGCAATATGGATCAGGATGAGCGGCACAGGGAAGAATTGATGATCCTCGAAGCTTTGATGCAGGCGATGGATCGGCGCGACGAGGTCTTTCAGGTGATTGACAATTCAGGGGACGTAGACGAAGCAATTCGTCGGGTGGGTCAACTGTTGGGCGTGGGAGCGGTGGGCAGCCGGGCAGTCCTAGATATGCAGGCTAGAAGTTTCACCCGACGTCAGCGCCAGCGCAGCGCTTCTCGTGCAGAAGAACTCAGGTCGATGTTGCCCGATGGGCGCTGACCCAGTCTCTCCGCGCCATGAACTGCGTCATTAACTCCACCAGCGCGAGTTGCCCTTAAGCCGATCCCCTAGCGAACTACCCTTCCCCCGAAAACTGTCCCGTAGAGGGTTCCGCTAACAGGACACTCAGGTCCTCGCGATTCGGAGCAGGCTTCGTGGGCTTCGGGACGATCTACTCTTGCCCCGACTCGATTGGCGCGGTGGGCTCGTTGCCGCTCAACCTTTTGTCGCTCCTGCGAGACGAAATCGCTACTGCCACCGTGAAGACGACGGCGCAGGCTACGGGCACAGCCAGCGCATCCGGAGCTACCGGGCTGAAATTTCTGACTATCCAGGCGACACCCGAACCGAGCGGGATGGCTGCAACCAGCCACAACCAAAACATCCAACGCGGCGGGACCTCCCGGCCCTTCATAATCCCCATTTCCGAAGCATAATCCCGCTCCATGTGGAATGCACGAGTACCGAAAAAACTGTGTCGCGCTAGAGGTTCCTCTAACGCGGCGTAGCCGCGTAGCGGTCGTCGACCGGCTAATGGAACGGTTGACGAAGCAAACGAAAATTCTTCGTATGACTGTCATGTTGCAAGTAGTCACGGTAGGGTGGCCGCATTCGGGCGCTTCAGAACAGGAACGCGCGGCGAGAAGGGGGGACTATATGTTGTTGTTGCAAGCTGGATCTGGGGGTGTAAATCCGGTCATGCCTCCTGCTTGGGATGCGATGGTCACGATCGTCAGCGTATGCCTTGCCGCACTGTTTGTAGCTGCGTTAGTGAGCATCTTGCGGAGTAAAAACCAGACACCAGCTGGCACCGCTTTATGGGTCCTGGTTGCCTTAGCTGTGCCGGTTCTTGGCCCTCTTTTGTGGTTTATTGCAGGGCGTAAGGCTACCCAGGCTGGACGAACAGCTGGCGCCTGATGACCACAAACGGGATGCCTTCATCCCGTGGTCGGTGGCAGTGGGAGCAAAATGAATGCTAAGGCTGTTCTAGCCGCCCTTATCGGTACTGCCTTCTTGGTATTTGTGTTTCCTTACTTTCTTGCTTCATTCAGCACGGCTCCGAACGGCACAGAAACGATTTTGTTGGTCATGGCACTATGGGCTGTCTGTTGGGCAACGAACCGTTTCTTCGACAGGCGCCGGCGGCTAAGCCACCGACTAAGCAGCGAAACCATAAACTGACCCGTTAGACGTTCCTCAAACGCGGAGAAACTTTGCGGTCAGCCACCGGCTAACGGGATGGAATGCGAGGGGCCCCTCCTGGACAAGCATGGTGCGCTGCTTATCTGCTTCGCTGGGGCATCTGCTTGATCCATCATCAATGTCGGCAGCCCACCAAACGTAGTGCACACGGCCGAGTGGAGCCCCTGCTATAAACAGATGTGATTGGCTGAGGCATTCCTCGACCGTTTCAGCGGTCAGGATAATGTCAGGACTAATGCGGGCTCTTCACTATGGAGTTGTGGACCGGTTGGTCTGGCTCCTTGATGGGCGTGGCGGCCTCGGCTTGCTGGACGCAGGATGGTCTGGTGAGGCGGGTCTGACTCTCGGCTCTTCTGACATCACCCCGTGGTGATTGTCCTGCCCACGACGTGTCGGCCGACCTGGCTCATTTTCGAAGTGCAGCCCGGCAGGCCGTCATGTCCTGATAGGAGTCTGGCGAGTCCCCGATAGTGAACTGACTGACGCCCACCGAGCTGCGCACCCGACAACGAGGAAGGGCGCAGATTCCATGGTGAGCGAGAAGCAGATCAAGGTCTACGGCGGGATCGACACGCATGCCGATACGCATCACGTCGCGGTCATCGACGCAACAGGACAACGGCTGGCAGATGTGCAGGTGCCCGCTACCGCTGCTGGTTACCAAGCGGCGTTACGGTTCCTGGGAACGTGGCCGGCATTGATGAGCGTGGGCATCGAGTGCACCGGCTCCTACGGGGCCGCGGTGACCCGTGTCGTCCGCGAGGCCGGTATCGAGGTGTTCGAAGTCAACCGGCCCAACCGATTCGATCGCAGGCTCCGGGGCAAGACTGACGTCTTCGATGCTTACTCGGCCGCCGAAGCGGTGCTGTCCGGGCGCGCAACGGCTGCACCGAAGGGCGGTGACGGCCTCGTGGAGTCCCTGCGGGTATTACGCACGTCAAGGTCCTCAGCGTTGACGGCCAGGACCGCCACGATCAACCAGATCAAGGGCATGCTGATCGCAGCACCCGAGCAACTACGGGCCCGCTACCGTGACCTGTCAAACACCAAACTGATCGCCGTACTGGCGACATCGAGACCAACGAAAAAGCCCGTCACTGCGGCCGAGGCCACCGCCTACAGCCTGCGTCTTCTCGCGCGGCGTTGGCTGGACCTGACCGAGCAAATCCAAGACCTGACCCGGCACCTGAAACGGCTGTTGGAGGACCACGCCCCAGCCCTGATGGGCGTGTTTGGCTGCGGACCAGACACCGTCGCCCAGCTGCTGATCACCGCCGGAGACAACCCCGAAAGGCTCCGTTGCGAAGCTGCTTTCGCCGCACTGACCGGCGTGAGCCCGATCCCGGCGTCATCGGGAAGAACGAACCGCCACCGGCTGAACCGAGCCGGTGATCGCCAGGCGAATTCCGCGCTCTACCACATCGTCATCGTGCGGCTGCGCTATGACCAGGCAACCCGAGACTACGCTGCTCGACGCACCGCCGAGGGCAAAACGAAAATGGAAATCGTCCGCTGCCTCAAGCGCTACCTCGTCCGTCAGCTCTACCCCCTCATCGTCCAAACACTGCCGGCCCCACGGGGGACATCAAGGCCTTGACATCAATCAATAGGAGTGTCGTGGTTGATGGTGAAACAGGTTCCGTGTCTTGAAAGCTGAAGGGCTCGTAGCCCTGCTGTGATGGATGTTCTCTACGCATTCGTCAAGAGTCAGGAGCTACGAGCCTAATGGGAGTGTACCGGCTGGCTCTATCGGGACAGACTGGTATCCGAGCCGCTGGTAGGTGAGCACTATACGAGCCTGGACGCTTTCCTCAGGAGTCCTATATCAAGATCGTGCCCCTACCGGTGAGCGAGGAGGGCGAAAGCGCTGGTGGGATGTCGTGCCGGTCGAGCACTGATCCATTAGGTCGCAGCTGGTTCCTTCTCCAAGGCGGCTCGGGGACAGTGGGACGCCATTGGAAAGGATAGGGTGCAGATGCTATTCGTCGGTGATGACTGGGCCGAGGATCACCATGATGTTGCTCTAATCAATGAGGAAGGCCGGCTGCTGGCTCGCCGCCGGCTATCAGAAGGTGTCAAGGGAATCGAAGCTCTGCATGGACTGATCGCCGATCATCTGGACGAGCAGGATGGGTCCGACCAAGTAATGGTGGGCATCGAAACGGACCGGGGCCCGTGGGTTGCTGCACTGCTGGCGGCCAATTACGCCGTCTTTGCAGTCAATCCGCTGCAGGCCGCCCGGTACCGAGAACGGCACGGGACCTCTGGGGCGAAAAGTGACAAGGGCGATGCCTTGGTGTTAGCCCAGTTGGTGCGAACTGACCACGCTCATCACCGTCCGATCACCGGTGACAGCGACGCCGCTGAAGAAGTCAAAGTCCTGGCACGCTCGCATCAGTCGCTGATCTGGGCCAGACAGCGTCAGGTCAACGTACTGCGTTCAAACCTGCGTGAGTACTTCCCGGCGGCGCTAGCGGCGTTCGGTAGCGCCCTTGCCGACCGAGATGCAATCGCAGTCCTGGCAGTGGCACCGGGCCCGGAGAAGGCACGGAAGTTGTCGTCAGCCAAAGTCCAGTCATTGTTGCGGCAGGCCGGGCGCAGCCGCTACCTGCAATCGCGGGCGGACGAGATTACCTCCGCCCTTCAGAGCGAGCAATTGGAGGCCCGTGCAGGGATCGAGGCCGCCTACACTGCCACCACGAAAGCCCTTGTGGCCGTCATCGCCGAACTGAATAACCAGATCCAGGCACTCCAGGGGCAGGTGGAGGAGTGTTTTGGCCGGCACCCGGACGCTGAGATCTACCTGAGCCAGCCCGGCCTGGGTCCTGTGCTCGGTGCTCGGGTGCTTGCAGAGTTCGGAGACGCCCCGCATCGCTACGCCGATGCTCGGGCACGAAAAAACTACTCCGGGATGAGTCCAATCACGCGTGCCTCCGGCAAGAAAAGCGTGGTGCTGGCCCGCTATGCCCGCAATCGCCGGCTCGTCGATGCGCTTTACGGTCAGGCATTTGCAGCTTTGAACGCTTCGCCCGGTGCCCGGGAGTACTATGCCGCCCGCAGAGCACGTGGAGCCACACACCATCAAGCGCTGCGCGCACTCGGCAACCGCTTGGTCGGCATCCTGCACGGCTGCTTACGCCACCACACCCGCTACAACGAAAACACCGCATGGAGCGCAGCGAAGGAAGAAACACTCAACGCGGCTTGACAGCTTAGATCCGTGGGATGTCTTGATCGAGCCTACTTCCCCGCGCCCCGATGCTGCCACCGCCATTTTCAACCTGCCCGACTACCGAGTCACCGGCACCGAGGTCCTTGCCTTCGGGCAGCGACGGATCCGTGTCGTGGCCACCGCCTAGGCCGGCTGCCCATCGTGCGGCGTGATCGGCACCCGCGTGCATTCACGCCGGCCACAACGCCTGCGTGACATCCCTGTCGCCGGCCCGGTCGAAGTGGTCTGGGCCAAGCGGAGGTTCTTCTGCGATGAGTACCTGTGCCCGCGCCGGACATTCACGGAGGAGACCACCCAGGTCCCGCGCCGGGCACGGTCCACCCGCCGGCTCCGTGAGGCCCTGGTGGCCGCCGTGATCGGTTCCGGGAGGGCCGCGGCGGAGGCTGCCTCTTCGTTCGGTGTCTCGTGGTGGCTGGTCCAGCGGGCTCTGGATTCTGCGGCGCTGACGCTGCCTGATGTTGATGCGCTGGCCCCGCGGATGCTCGGCATTGATGAACACCGCTACCGGTCCGTGCGGTTCTTCCGCGACCGTGCCACCAAGGCTTGGAAACGCTACGAACCCTGGATGACCACCATTGTTGATCTGGACACCGGCCAGGTCCTGGGGATCGTTGACGGCCGGGACAGTGAGGGTGTCGGGGACTGGCTGTTCGCCCGGCCGCTTCAGTGGCGCCTGGGCGTCCAGGTCGTTGCCATCGACCCGTCAGCGGCGTTCCGCAAGGCATTGCGGATGTGGCTGCCGCGCACCGCTGTCTCGGTCGACGCGTTCCACCTGGTCAAGCTCGGCAACGACATGCTCACCGAAGTCCGGCAACGGCTCACCCAGCAGGTCCATGGCCGGCGGGGACGTTCCATTGATCCGGTCTGGGCCAACCGGAGGCTGCTCCTGCGCGCCGGGGACACGCTCTCGGATCGGGCCCGGGACAGGCTCAGCACCGTGTTCGCGACCGATGACGCCACCGGGAAGCTGCAAGCGGCCTGGCTGGTCAAAGAGCAGCTCCGGACGCTGCTTGCCACCGGGTCCCTCGCCGACGCGGCCGCCGCGAAAGACCGCCTGCAGGCCCTGGTCGAACAGGCTGCCCAGCCGGAAACCAGTCGGCTGTGGCGCACGGTCTGCCGGTGGTGGAAAGAGATCGAGGTACTCATTGTCACCGGTGCCACAACAGCGAAGGTGGAAGCTAACAACACCGCGATCAAGCACATCAAAAGGACAGGCCGGGGATTCACCAACGCCAGCAACTACAAAACGCGTATCCTGTTGCGCAGTGCCGCCAGAACAGCGGCATGAACATCCTCACGGCAGAACGTTCACCACGAACCGTGAAGAGCCAAACGCACTCTCTGAGGTCCCAGGAGAGACCCAAACACAACGAGAGACTGCCCATAATTCAGCTCCAGGTTTTCTGGCGGCTAGCCATGCAGAACAGACACTTAAGGCCTTGGAAGAAGAGATCAACTGGCTCTGCAGCAATGCAACCACCCAAGGATGGTCCGTGGTCAAGAACAACCCGACGATGCTTCGCCTAAGGTCGCCCAGGGGGAAGGAATTCACGCTTCCCCGCAAACGCCCAGCTGGCACCCGTGCTGAGCTGAGAAAGTTCGTCACGGAACTACGAGCCAACGGGCTGCGAGTAAACCGGGCACTTCAAGACACCGTCGAGAACTCCCCGTTCGGCTAGACAAGGTCAGGCTCCCCTCGCGCTTTCTGCCAACTCAATGTCACAGTCCCCGCGAGGGGAACAGCGCTCAAACCCGGCCACATACCGGGAGCACCCTACGGGCCGCTGCACCTTGACTTCGTCCCTGAGCTGCTTGGGAGGGCATCGCGCCACAGCACCACCAGGGTGCCCCCGTACAACTTGTAACTCAGCCCTAGAAGGATACGTGATCCATTGAGAACCCTCGCAAACACAGACCACGGCGGCCGCCTCCTTCCTTTGTGGAACAAATGACTTTGATACGTGAGCTCGATATGTCGAGGGCCCGTATCAAACGCGCCCACGAGAACATCAAGGAATTTGCTGAAGTCGTGGATGAATACATTGGAAGACGTCCTGCCGACCTCGCAGCGGACCTAAACGAGCTAGGGCAAGGCAACCTACGCGCAGTCCGTCGTGAACCTATCCCCATTGAGCTACCGATTCTTCTTGGGGAGGCGCTTCAAAATCTCCGCGCCGGCCTGGACAACTGTTTATACGCTGTTGCGATCATCGATTCAGGTATGAATCCACCCCCAGGCGGGACGAAGCTTCAGTGGCCAATAGCCCTTACGCCCAAAGAATGGAGGGAGAACAAGAAGCGTCTAGAGCACTTGTCGCCGCACCTAATCGCGGCACTTCACCGGATCCAGCCATTCCAAGCAGAATGGCCCGAGTGGAACTGTCTGCGTATCCTGCACGACCTCGCGCGGCTGGACCGCCACCGTTCCCCTCATGAACTGTGCATGTGGCTGGAGGAGGTAAAGGGAACCTACGACAAGGAAGCGATTCACAATTTGGCGGTGAAGGAAGGGCCGGTCGGCGAAGACGGCGTTGTCGTGACCTTCACCAAAGTCAGCCCAGAAGAGTTGAGCCCGCAGATGCTCAGCTTGAACGTCGTATTAGGGATCGACGTTCAAGGACTCGAACTTTCTCCTCATCCCAGCACAGGGCAACCTTCTCGACCGTGGGGGCCTCTCGACAACCGCCTGAAAGGCATGTGCAAGGCCGCGGAAGAATACGCCGAAGGTTTGGTGGACATGGCTCAGAACCCTGATGCATGGCTGGGCGACGAGTAAGCAAAAACCGTCGTTTCTGACCTGGGATGAGTAACGCCCTTCCGCAGTAGTGCTGTCCGGGCAGTTCTCTGTCTCATCTATGGATCCCTTGCTGAGATACGTCCGAGGATGCGTCATGTGAACCGCAACAGTAAGCGGCGACGTTTCTGCAACACTAAATATCACCTTGTGGTTCAGAGACGACCCGAATTTTCCCCGCTAACAATCCCAACTCGGTTCTCGAAACCTCGGTATTTCGAACCCATCGAATGAACCGCCGCCTGGCACGGAGGCCATCGATCGATCACAAAACGCGTCACTTACCGCCAAGCTCCACGCCGGTGTAGCTGTGGGGCCATTCAATAGGGACCATGTTGTTGTGCCAGAAGGCGTGCGTAGATGCGATGGGCTTGGCCAGGGGAACGAACGGCGGCGAGAACAGGCCAACTTGACGGTAGACGGTTGAATCGAATCTACGCCGACTCGTCCCCTTTCAAAAAAACTCAACCGATCACTACCGTGGTCTCCGCGAGTTAATCGAACCTGATCGATGACGGGCTCCCCGAACAGCGGTCAGACAGCGGATGGCATTACGGAACTGAGATGCGCCAGTCGAGGGGCAAACAGTGCGGAGGCTCTTTCGAGACGTTCGTAACCCGCTCGCGAGAGATAGACGACAGCTTTTCGTCTGTCATCCGGCGCGGGGCGGCGAAACACGATCGCTCCGTCGGTGAGTTCATCTATGAGCCGGCTCACCGTGGCAGCAGGGATTGTGAGTCTCGATGCGAGTTCTCCCATTAACATCCCGGGGGTTGTCGCTAGAGCATGCATTATCCGCCAAAGGTTAAGGCGCAGGCCGTCCTCCGCGAGGATCTGGTTCATCTCGTGTTCCAAGGCGTGGGCAGCGTTCAGCGAGTTGGCAATCGACTCCAAACGCTCCACATTCTCTCGCTCCAAAAGATCCACCAAAGGTTGCTCTACCCCTCCATTTGCACGACACCTATGCGCCCGTTACACCACAATACAGGATCTGATCCCTCCCATCTGGTAGTACCTTGGCGATTTTCCTGCAATAGGGCGCTTGAGTGCCGAGGGACCAGCGCCTCTGGCCCAGACGGGACGTTTGGATACCGGGCAGCGGATGTCCGGGGCTTCGCTAAAGAAGCCCCTGTGCGTAAGGGAGCAGTGGTCGCCAGAAGCCCAATCCGAGCTGGCTTAACGTACTCGAAACACAGTCGAAACGGCCGAGATATGAGGCCCCCATATGCTTCCACATGAAAGTAATTCATGCGCCCGCCATGGTTCACGGCATCAAAGAATCTGAACACCGGGCAATACGGAATGGCGCAGTCGTGCCTGCGGCCAACTCTATCGAGACCGCGACCTTTGAGAACGACGAGCTTCGGTTTGCGCAGGAATACTTACGCCCGCCTTGACATGATCCACCGCGCGAGCGGCCTATCGAGAGACAACAGCATGCCACTCTGGAAGAAATTCACCGCCGTCGTGCTAACCGCCGGTCTAATATCAGGACTAGCTGGATGCTCCGGCTCGTCTGCCGGCGCCGAAAACGAGACCAGCCTCACGCTTGGACTCAACATCCCGGTAACGACATTCTCCACGGCCGAGGCGGGGTGGGGCGACCAGGCGCCCTATCTTCAGGCCGTTTATGACACGATCCTCCGCGCTGATCCTAATGGGAGCATTGTCGAGGGCCTCGCAACGGCATGGGAGTACAACGAAGACAACACCGTCCTAACATTGACGATCCGTGATGGAGTCGAGTTTACGGACGGCACGGCTCTCGACGCTGATGCCGTCGCGCAGAACCTCCTCCGATTCCGCGATTCGGCCGGCTCCTTAAGCGCATACTTGGCCACTGTCACTGATGTGACTACCACTGGCCCGAACACCGTTGTACTCACGTTGTCAGACTCCAATCCCGCGCTTCTGACTTACTTGACAATGGCAGCGGGTCTTGTCCAGAGCCCCGCAGCGTTTGAGAACACCGATCTGCAAACCAACCCAGTCGGCTCAGGACCATACGTCCTGGACACGGCTAAGACCGTAGTCGGTACGTCCTACGTCTTCGAGAAAAAGGCGGAGTACTGGAACCCTGAGAGCGTGCATTACGACGCGATCACCATCAACGTCTACGGCGACACGACCGCGCTGCTCAACGCGATTAAGGGTGGACAGGTCAACGCCGCGAACTTCAACAACAACAACGTCGCCCACGAAATCGAGGCGTCTGGTTTCACGCTGAACTCCTTCGAGCCGAGCTGGGCTGGCCTCCTGCTCCTTGATCGTGCCGGATCGCTCACGCCCGCGCTCGGTGATGTCCGTGTCCGTCAGGCCATCAACCATGCCTTCGACAAGGATGCGATGATTCAGGCCGTCGGAGTCGGATACGGCACCGCGACCACGCAAGTAATTCCGGAGACCTCAGTTGGTTTCGACTCGACATTGGATGACCGCTACCCCTACGACCTCGGCAAAGCAAAAGAACTTATGGCCGAAGCAGGCTATGCCGACGGGTTCACGATCAATCTGCCGACGACTGCAGTTCTAGGCACGACCGTGTACAGCCTGATCCAAGAGCAGCTCGGACAGATCGGGATCACAGTCAACTACACCGATGCCGGCGACGGTGCTTCTTACGTCGGTGAACTGATCAACGCCAAGGTGTCGGCCGGCTTCCTCAACCTGCAGCAAGACCAGGACTGGGCCCTGATCGGCCTACAGATCGCTGCGGACGGCACCTTCAATCCCTTCCATACCCGGGACCCGCAGGTTGATGCGCTGACGTCACGGATCCACGACGCAACCGGCGACGAGTATGCGACCGCTCTCCGAGAGCTGAACGCCCACGTCGTCGAACAGGCGTGGTTCGCCCCGTGGTATCGCTCGGTCTACTTCATCGCCACGGACGAGACCACGTCAGTGACCACGCAGGTAGGCAACTCGTTCCCGTACCTCTGGAATTTCATTCCCGCCTAATGGTCTGAGGCGCCGGGCATCACTGCGCGGCGCCTCACCCGTCACCTGCGCAAAGGACTCCCTGTGCTCTTCTTCATAGCCAAACGTATCGCCTCAGGCGTCGTTCTCTTGGCAGCCATCTCGCTCGTCGCGTTCTCCCTCCTTTTCGCGGGCGGTGATGACGTCGCTCGACGCATCCTCGGACCGACCGCACCTCAGGCGACAGTGGAAACGAAAGCCTCGCAGCTAGGTCTCGACCGCCCGCTGTGGGATCAGTACGTGGACTGGCTAAGCCACGCAGTTACCGGCGACCTCGGAATTTCCTGGTTCACTGGCGAGCACGTCTCGACCTCTATCGGTTCCCGCATCGCGGTCACCCTCTCGATAATTGTCGGGGCCACCGTCATCACCGCTGTCGCCGCGGTACTTCTCGGCGTAACGGCCGCGCTCCGGCGAGGATGGATCGACCGAGCTGTCCAGGCGATCTCATTCCTCGGATTCGCCGTTCCCGGCTTCCTCGTCGCACTTGCGCTCGTCGTGGTGTTCGCGATCAACCTCGGGTGGTTCAAACCGACGGGTTATATACCTCTGGCTGATTCCCCTGTCAAATGGGCCTCGACGGTCACCCTTCCCGTTATCGCACTGTCGATCGCCGGCATCGCCGGCGTCGCGCAACAAGTGCGCAGCTCCGTGATCGACGCCCTCGAGCGCGACTACGTACGAACCCTCCGCAGCCGGGGCCTCTCCATGAATCGGGTCGTCTTCAAGCACGTCCTGCGTAACGCGGGTGGCCCAGCCTTGTCGGTTCTGGCGCTGCAGTTCATCGGATTGCTCGGCGGAGCCGTGATCATCGAGCAGATCTTCGCGATTCCCGGCCTCGGCCAAGTTGCCGTCTCGTCGACCACTAAGGGCGACACCCCCCTCGTGATGGGCCTCGTGCTAGCCACGGCGATCATCGTCGTCGTCGTCAACCTGCTCATCGACCTCCTTCAAGCCTGGCTCAACCCGAAAGTGCGACTGTCATGACCGCTTCCGTTCACACCGCCCTGCCGATGGTCCCCGATACCGTGGGAGCGGTCCGCCGCCACCTCTTCATCAGATTGCTGACCAATCCTTCTTGGGCCGCCTCGGTCTTCGTTCTCTTCTCCCTCGTCCTGGCGGGCGTCCTCGCGGGACTGCTCACCTCCACAGATCCGAATGCGGCGTCGGCATACGACGGGCTGGCGCCGAATTCCGCGGCTCACCCGCTCGGCGCAGACAGCGCCGGACGCGACGTTCTCGCACGATTGCTCCACGGAACACGTTTCAGCCTGGCCGGAGCCGCACTTTCCGTCGCGATCGCGATGAGCATCGGAGTTACCAGCGGACTCATCGCGGGATACGCCCGAGGCTGGTTCGACTCGGTGTCGTCCTGGGTCAGCGGATTGGTAATGGCCCTCCCCGGCGTAGTCGTCCTTCTCGCCGCGCGCAGCGTCCTCGGATCCTCGATGTGGATCTTGATGGCGATCTTCGGAGCGATCATGGCACCGTCCTTTCACCGCCTCGTGTACGCCTCCGTAGCGGCGGTGCGCAACGAACTGTACGTCGACGCAGCCCGCGTCGCAGGCCTCTCGGACCTGAGAATCATCACCCGACACATCCTCACCGTCGTCCGAGCTCCAGTCATCATTCAGTCCGCGATGATCGCTGGCATCGCCATCTCGGTCCAGGCCGGTCTCGAACTCGTAGGCGTGGGTGATATGACCATCCCAACGTGGGGTGGACTGCTCAATGAGGGCTTCACCAATATCTACCGAGCCCCGCTGCTCACCCTCTGGCCGAGCCTTGCGATCGTAATCGCAACTGTCGCCCTCACCCTCTTGGCCAATGCCACCCGCGACGAACTCGAACGAACCGGTGCGGGAGCTCCTCGGCGTCAAGGCATCCGAAACGCTGCCGCAGCGTCCCTGGATGTCCCCAAAACTTCGACGCCGATCGTCCGGCACCCTGAATCCGATAACTCCGCCACGTCTCGAAGCGGGAGCGAGTTCGGGCCGGAGATCCTGCGCGTCTGCGACCTTTCGGTGGGCTATAACCAGCAGGACGCCTCGACGAAGACGGTCGTCCACGACGTGTCACTCACGATCCGGCGGGGTGAAGTACACGGGCTAATCGGAGAGTCGGGGTCGGGTAAAACGCAGACGGCATGGTCAATCCTCGGCCTCCTCCCGGCCGCAGGCCGCGTTATCGGAGGTGCGATAGTCTTCGACGGCGTCGATCTCGCTCGAGCCGATGAGAAGCAGCTGACCGCGATAAGGGGGCGGCGGATCGGTTACATTCCCCAGGAACCGATGTCCAACCTCGACCCCTCGTTCACGATCGGCAGCCAGTTGGTGGAGCCGATGCGTACCGCTCTCGGTATCACCAAGAACGAGGCAAAACAACGAGTGCTAGCACTCCTCGCTCGCGTCGGGATTCCTCATCCAGACCGTACTTTCGCCGCATACCCCCACGAGATATCGGGTGGTATGGCGCAGCGCGTCCTCATCGCCGGCGCCGTGTCATGCAAACCCGACCTCCTGATAGCAGACGAGCCGACGACAGCACTCGACGTCACTGTACAGGCCGAGGTGCTAGATCTGCTCCGTGACCTTCGTGAGGAGTTCGATATGGGCGTCCTGATCGTTACGCATAACTTCGGTGTCGTGGCCGACCTCTGCGATCGTCTCTCAGTTATGCGCTCGGGTCGGATAGTCGAAACCGGACCCGTCCGTTCCGTCTTCGCTTCTCCACAGCACGCCTACACCCGAGATCTATTCGGGGCGATCCTCGATGAAGAGCATTCACGCGGTGCATGGCAGCCACCCACGTTGGCTACCGCGACCGAAGGAGTGCTGCGATGACTGAACCGATCCTCGACATGTGCAATGTCCAAGTGCAGTATCCGGTCAAAGGCATGAGAAAGCAGCCGTTCATCGCACTGAACGGGGTGAGCCTAGACATCCGACCGGGGGAAACGGTCGGCCTGGTCGGTGAATCTGGATCCGGCAAGACGACTCTGGGACGGACGGTACTGGGCCTTGCCCCGGTGTCAGGCGGACGCATCAACTACCGCGGCCGAGACATCACTCACCTCAGCCGCCACGAACGGCGGGAGCTCTCGGACGAGATCCAAGTAGTGTTCCAAGACCCGTACACGTCGCTCAATCCCGCGATGACGATTGAGCGGATCCTCACCGAGCCGCTCACCGCGCGCCGAATGCCGACGGCGGAGGCCTCCAAGAGGGTCCGAGACCTTCTCGACAGCGTCGGTCTGCCATCAAACGCTGCTCACCGGTTGCCGCGCGAATTCTCCGGGGGCCAGCGCCAGCGCATAGCGATCGCCCGATCGCTAGCCCTGGAGCCGAAACTGATCGTCTGCGACGAGCCGGTATCCGCACTCGATCTTTCCACCCAGGCCCGCGTGACGGACCTCCTCATCGAGATTCAAGAGCGCACCGGAGTGGCCTACCTCTTCATCTCGCACGACCTCGCTGTCGTACGGCATCTCAGTCATCGGGTCGCCGTGATGTACCGAGGAGAGATCGTCGAATGGGGAGATGGTGACACCGTCACGTCTGACCCCGAACATCCCTACACACAGCGACTCCTCCTCTCCTCACCAATCGCCGACCCCGTCCTGCAGGACGAACGACGGGAGAGGCGCGCTCGGTCAGTCGTCGGATGACTGCATCGGCCCATCGCCCGCGCTTCTGTCGCGAGACGAGAAACCAAAAATCGAATGGAGATACCTAAACAATGACCACCGAACAACTCCTGGACGCGGCCTTCAACGTGGCAGCGGTAAACGCGAAATCCGCGCCTGACTGGAACCTCACCGCGGGAATCGAGCTCGCAGGAACTATCCTCGCCCAAGCGGCGGCAGACCACATCGCGCTCGTCGTCTTTCCGGAGCTGTGGCTCCCGGGCTTCGTAAACGACGACTCGGTCCCTCCGCCGAAGAACTTCATGGACTACGTCGACAATGCGATCGAGGTCGGTGACGACAACTGGCTTGCGCTGCTCCGCCTCGGCGCGGAACATCGACTGCACTTCTCAATGTCGTTTGCAGAGCGGCTGGGCAGCAACCTCCACATGGCACAGGTTCTCGTCGGCCCGGACGGAACGGCACTCAGCCTCCGCCGGAAGTTCAAACCGTCGGGAGGTGAACGTCGTTTCTTCTCTGACATGCCCGACCATGAGAACCTCGAAGTCATAACCACTCCTCTGGGACGCATCGGAGCACTCTCATGCGGCGAGCATTTCAAACCTCAGATGACGTTCCCACTCATGGCGCAGAACGAGAACATCCACATCTGCGCCTTCCCCTACAATCGGGTCGAGCCCGACGGCTACGACTGGTCGAACGATGACCACGCATGGTGGCTCCGCTACGAGATGAATGAAACCTGCGCCGCCTACTACTCAATAGTCTCCGGCAGCTGGGTCGTCATGGCTTCAATCGGGCGGTTGCTGATCGTCGACGCGAGGGGTCGTGTTGTCGCCAGGGCCGACAACTCCGACAGCAACTACGCAGTCGCTCGTATCGACCCAACCGAATTCCCGCCAGCGGCCGAGGGAGAAACGAACTACCACTCCTGGGGAGTCCTGCAGCAGATGATCAGTAGCTACCCAGGACCGAAGGAGCCACACTCCTTCTATAGCGGTCTGACGAAAATCGACTACGCCGTGCTCTGAGGGGGTGGGGGGCACGTGATACCGCGCCCTGCCCCCACGCTTCCCTTATCAAGCACGGCCGGACTGCGTCGTTTGGACTTCCTGGGGGAGGACCTCGAACATGAAACCCCGGGCTACGGCGAGATGGGCGCGCGAGTCGTGGGCGTAGGGCTCGTCGGCGTCGTCCGCCGGCACCTCCCTCAAGCGATCCAGGGATGTCGTCAGCTCTCCGCGGGCGTCAAGTTCTGCGAGGTGGAGCAGCGAGTCGTACGCGTGTTCGCCCCAGCTCGTCAAGACCGGCGCATCGTCCCCGACAGCCTTGATCTGCCGCTGGTGCAGCTCCCGCCTTCGCTCTGAATGCACGGAGTTGAACGAGTGCATCGAGGAATACAGATTGCCGCTACGGTCGCCGCCGAGCGCCAGAAGGGTATTTTCCTCGAGCCGACCAGGGGAGTATCGAATTATTCGTCGGTCGTGGCCGAGAGAGCGGGCGGCCTTAAGTAACGTTACGAGGTCCCGGCCGATGACGTTCATGATCACTGCCTGGGCACCACTTGCTTGCGCTCGGTCAACGAGAAGACGTGCCTGACCGGCGGTCAACCCCGGTCGCGTGAGTTCGTCATGTTGAATCCTGCCGCCAAGAAATTCGATCTCATGGCGTTGTGCCTTGCGCGCGGCGCGAGGCCCGACGTAGTCCGTGCCGATGATAGCCCACTCACTCACGCCTCTATAGCAGTTGAACCACTTCAGATGTGACTCCGAACTCACCAACGAGTCACCGCCGCAATAAAAGCCCGGCTCCCCATGTAGTCCCTCATGGTGCGGAATATAAATGTAGGGAGCAGCACGGCCAGCTCGTTGAATGGCCGTTAGATTCTCGTTCGAGTGAACACCGAGAAACGCGTCCACAGTTCCTGCGGACTCAAGGTCGATGATTGACGATACGACGGCGTGGGCGTCCTGCCCAGAATCGACGACAACCAACTCCACGCGCCTAAATCCGCCTGAACGGTTGTAATTCAGTTCTTCGGCGGCAAGCGAGACGGCGTGAAAGATAGTCGGCCCCATGAGGCCGAGATTGCCCGTCATCGGGGCGACAATTCCGACGCGGAATGCCCGCCGGTCAGGGCCAAGAAGCATCGCTTCCCAGCGATCGATCATGACTACGGGACGCGACATAATTCGATCCTACGGGATGACGCAGCGCGTTCTCTGGGGCCGCGCAACCCTATGGCTCGAAGTGCATGCAACTTTCACCCTCGCAACAGCGGCGTGACCCGTGTGACACATTCTGGAAACGCGAACATCATATAGTTCCATATGGAGATAGTTTGGGTTACGAACATAAAATCAAAAGGAGAAACATGAGCTTCACTACACCTTTTCGTGTCGCTGCAGTCAATGCCGAGTCGGCTAAGTGGAACGTTAATGACGGGGTACAGCTTGCGAATCGCATTGTAACCGAGGCCGTCACGGCGGGAGCATCACTCGTTGTCTTCCCGGAACTCTGGCTCCCGGGCTTCGCGAACACCGACTCGGTCGCCCCTCCTGAGGATTTCCAGATCTATGCCGACAATTCCATCGAGGTCGGTAGTTCTGTCTGGAACGACCTTGTCCAGGTCAGCGTACGGAACTCGGCCTATGTGGCCATGTCATTTTCAGAGCGTGAAGGGCAAAATTTGTTCATTGCGCAGGTCCTGATCGGACCCGACGGATCCGTGCTGGATCGCCGGCGCAAGTTCAAGCCATCTGGGCCGGAGCGATTTCTCTTTTCCGACGCACCGGACCATGAGAATCTCAATGTAGTCGATACCCCGCTCGGCAGGATCGGTTCGCTTTCCTGTGCTGAGCACTGGAAGCCCCAGATGACATTTCCAATGATGGCCCAGAACGAGAACATCCATATCTGCGCCTTCCCATACAATCTCGATAAGACGAAAATTCCAGCGGAACATCTTGACTCCCACATCTGGTGGGAGTTCTACGAGATGAACGAGACGAGTGCGACCAATTACGCGATGATCTCGAACACGTGGGTGATCATGGCATCCGTAGGTCGATCAATAGTAGTAAACAACTTCGGGCAGGTGGTGGCGTCCGCAGAAAATTCGGACAGTAACTTCGCTCTTGCAGACGTCGATCCAGCCAGCTTCGGCGACGCCTATGACAATGTGTTCACTTGGGCGACGCTTCAGCGCATGGAAAATTCCTTCCCAGGCCCTAGAGTTCCCGACGAGTTCACTGACACGGATGCAATGGTCGATTACCGCACCGTCGATACCTCGAAGTACAAGTTGAAATATGGCGTCCAGATTGATTGAAAGCGGCCTCTTCCGAGCACGACCCGAAACACCTGCGATGATCGGCACGCCACGACGTCAGAGCAAACCTTTCGCTACGTGTCCGTATGCCCAGGGAATTCAACAATGATCGGTGTTTCATGGCAAACCTCCCCTGCTTCTTCGTTCGGGATACCGAAAACTGTCACCGGAGGCAACCTCTTCGGGTGGCAACTAAAAGCACGACCGCTCCGACCAGGCACACCCAGAACCGCAAGACGGCGGCCTCGGTAGCATGATGACGAAGAACGATACTCGAAGCGGTGAACTCAATGTCGAGGCGGAGACAAGTCCCACACAAAGAGGCCAGGATCGCCATCGCCCCTTCGACGCGCTCCGCGTGCACAATTTCCGGATCTACGTCGCTGCGAATCTTGCTGGCACGACCGCCACATGGGTGCAACGTATCGCTCAGGACTGGCTTGTGCTCGAGCTCACCGGCAGCGCATTTGCAGTCGGAATTACGGTTGCCCTGCAGTTCTTCCCGATGCTAGTCTTCGGACTCTACGGCGGGGTGCTCGCGGATCGTTTCGACAAGCGGCGCCTTCTAATTCTCGCGCAGAGCGCGCAGATGGTGCTCTCTGCCGCCCTCGGGCTACTGGTTCTTTTTGATCTACTGATGCCCATCCACATCTACGTCGCTGCATGCATGCTCGGATTCGCCACGGTCATCGATATGCCGGTGCGTCTCGCTTTCATAGGCGAGATTGTTGGCAAGCAGCATATGGCCAATGCACTGACCCTGAACTCGGCCACCGTTCAGGTTGGGGCGCTCCTAGGACCGGCCGTCGGCAGTGCTCTTCTAGCGTCCGTCGGCGGTGGGCCGGCCTTCCTATGTAATGCACTCGCATGCCTGCTTGCTGTCGCGGGCATCCTCTCCATGAGGACGCGTGAACTCAATCCAACACCGCCTTCAGCCCACGGAAGTGGCCAGCTTCTCGAGGCCCTCCGATTCGCCCTCGGGCGGCCCGACATGCTCTTGCCGCTCGTTCTCGTCGTCGTAGCCGCATTGTTCGCGGTGAACACGGCCATCGTCTACTCCGCGATGGCAGCGACTGTTTACGACGTTGGCGCGGGTGGCTACGGCCTTTTCCAATCGCTAACCGCGGCGGGTGCGCTCGGTGGCGCCTATCTCGCGATGCATCGCCGAACGCTGCGGCTCAGAACCGTCGTCTTCTCCGCGCTGCTCTACGGAGCCGCCCTGCTGCTCGCCGGAATGTTGCCTTGGTACGGTGCATTCGCTGCATCCCTGGTTCTCGTCGGCATCGGCAACATCCTTTTCATCACGGCGACCAACGCGCTCCTGCAATCGCTTGCTCCCCCAGCGTTCCGCGGACGAATTGTGTCTATTTTCATCCTCGCACTTCTTGGGAGTCAAACTATCGGCGGACCCCTTGTCGGCGGGATGACCGAATTGCTCGGTGCTGCGGCCACGCTCGTCGTCATGGGTGCCGTGATGCTGATATCTGCGACAGTGACGGCGTTGCTCATCGCCGTTCGTGGAAACTTTGGAGTTCGATTCAGTCGATCAGGGATGACAGTGGTCGCACCAGGAGAGTGAGCGTGATCGTGCAGTAGGTGAATACCTCAAAGTTCTTCGGAGGCACTACCCGGCTAACGGCCGACAAATTCGTCGACGTCGTGGACTTTCACGTTGCTCCGTCCGACCATGCCGTGCCGAAGAAATCCAGAAACGCCATCGTAAGCTGAGGAATTTCCTGTCGAACAAGGCACGCGGCATATAACGTTCACAGGTTGCCGCCAAAGAGCGATCAAATCCACGCCTCGCCCAGATCCTCCCAATTCCTGTCTCAATAACCGATCCTTTATCAAGATCAAAGGAGCGGCTCGTCGAAGTTTTTCCAAGCCCCGTCTTTTAGCTGTGATTTGCGGCGATAAATGGCGGCGTTTTCACAGCGCTATTTGACGCATGGAGTGTCAGCACAAACTTCCTCGTCGTTTTCGACGCGACGTCAACGGTCCAACGCCTGCCGTTCTCTAGCCTTAGAGGACGCACAAGCATCCGGAGACAAGGAGTAGCCACACCCTTGAAGGTCCCTTGCCCACCCATCGCAGTTCTGCCCGACACGGCCAACACAAGACTGTTAGTCGAGCTGACAAGCCACGCAGGTGACCTCTCGGAAGCCGCGCACGCCTTGAGCTGTGCACTAACCGCGGGTGAGGACTCAGAGCTGTGGATGCCGCTGACCTCTCATGCTGTCACGGCATATATCCGTCCCTTTATCCACTCCAACGTCCGAAGCCGACTCGACGAGATGTCAGTGGTTCCGGCCATTCCGGCCAACCTTCAACCCGTACATGACGTTATTCGGAATTATCGGAACACCACCATCGCGCACTCACAATCGACGCTGGCTATGCCCGTGCCTGTTGCCATTCTCGATGCCCAGGGGAAAGGGGTCGACGTACTGGGTGTCTCTGTCATCCATCAGATGCCGTTAGCCGTGGCTGAACGTTTCAGCGACCTTATCCGTACCGTGGAAGACATTGTTGAGCAGGCAACACAGCCAGTTTTGGAGCGGTTGCGGACCTGGTTCAAGGGGCTAGACGCCGCAGCCATCGACGGCTGGGAGCTACCCGAGATCATTGGCGCCCTCGACTCCGATTTCACGGCTGCCCATCGAAGAAAACGAACCCCTCAGTTCACGGCCTATTGGCGCGTCTTGGAGGAGAACTGCCCGTAGGGGGCACTTCTCCCCGCAGGATCCCTGGTCCAATCCAAGAAATGGCCTCTTTCTGTGATCGCCATATTTCCATGACAGACCCGTGAGCTGTCGCGTATCGCTTGGGTTACGAGGCGTCTTAGCCACTGGGAACACTCCGCATGCATGGAAGCGGTTTTCGAGGCCAAACGGTTCTTACAACTATGTATCGCAACTGGGTGCTTCAACTTCCGTCATCGTCATCGGTTGCGAGACAGAGTTTCCTGGGGAATAACCAGTGTTGGTCCGAAGTCTTCTGCTGGAATGTCCAGAGTCCCTTCGTCAGTTCACTGGTGGCCGGCGTGTCTAACCTTCAAGGCGGACCGTCTACGAACTAATCAACTCGTTTACCGAAAAGCCTCACGGTAACGTCAACCCCCGGAAAGCCTGTCGGTCCCCCACCGGCAGGCTTTCTTGGTACCCGTACGAGCTGGCATTGACGCAGCAACCGAGCCGGGTCCGACTGCTCGATTGGAGTGGGGCCGACTTCACGTGTCCACTTCCCTGGCCGTGCTCACCGCCAAAGGAAGGAGCCTTCAGTGATCGGCTCGTCGGGGCTTAGGATTAGCCTAATCATCTAGCAATCCGGTACTTACCGGTGGGTGGCGGGCCTTACAAGCCCGGACGCCGCAACGGTGAGCATCGCCGAAAGCTGGAAACAGTATGTCTGACAACGACCCACGCACTGATATCTCAGCTGATATCCCTGCCGATGCTTTTACTGATGTCTCTGTGCCGGGGATGCTGCAGGACATGGTGCTTGAAAGTAATGACGTCGAGGGATTCCTGACGAACCTAGCGAAGCTAGCCGCAGAAAGGTTTTCTTCCCCTGACGCTGAGGTTCTCGCCGCGGTGACACTCCTGCGACCGCGAACCAAAGTGACTGTGGCTAGCAGCAACGAACACGCGCAGAAGATGGATGAAGTTCAATACAAGTTCGACGACGGGCCCTGCCTGCGAGCCGCCCGCGAAGAGAAAACCTACACGGTCACGGACTTCCGAACCGAGAGCAGATTCGGCCAGTACCCGGAAGCCATTGCCGGCCACGGCGTTCTCTCAGCGATGGGTATTCCTATCCCCCTCGACGGGGACGCTAATGCAGGACTGAACCTCTATGCACCGACGGCGCGACACTTCACCGCGGAGGACATTGCAGAAGCCGAACTGCTGGCACGCCAGGCGTCGAAGGCTTTGCGCATGGCCGTACGGATCGCGAAGGCCACCGATACAAGTGATCACCTCAAAGCAGCTATGAGTTCCCGCACCGTCATCGACGTGGCTGCCGGGATCGTCATGGCACAGAACAGGTGCAGCCACGACACAGCCATGACGATCCTGAAAGCCGCCTCCAGTGGACGGAACATCAAACTCAACTCTGTAGCCGCCGCTGTCGTGCAATCCATGGGCCACGGAATCCCCAACACCCACTTCGACGGCTAACCGAAACCTGCCAGACAGCGCAAGCACTGCATGCAGCCTTGAACGCGTGCCCGTTGGCGGGTCGACCAACGGGCGCAAAAATTCGAACGCTTGCCCACGCCGGGGCGGCGTCGAGATGCCCGTCAGTGAGCCCGACGGAGGCTTTCCTCAACACCTATTTCGTACCAAAAGATGGCACACGGTTCCGGCGTATAAGTATCAAGGTTTCGATAAAGGGCATCCAGCAGTCGGGCTAGTTCTTCATCCGACAAGCTGGAAGTGATCACTTCCGGCCCTCTGGGGTCGGCGATGATCCTGAAAAGTTGTTGGTCCGTCATCGCCGGCTGTTGCCACTGCCCGGCGCCACAGTCCTCCTGCTGCGTCCCCAGGACGGGCTCCTATATCCGGCCCGCGGCAAGGTCTGGGTCAGCGTCAAGATCCATGCCGCCGTTCTCCTGCACAGTTAACGAGGGTGCTGGCTCTTCCCTAGACGCCTGTGTAAGCGGCAACTTTAAACTGACCGGAGACGGAAAATCTGGCTGACTGTTCGCGGCAGCGGTTTGACCAGCGGCGGCAAGCATTTTTGAACACCACTAGGCCACCTTTTGGTGGTCTTGCGTGCCGGGATTCCCTTGTCCATCCCTCGTGTCGTTACGGGGAGAGCCCCTTCCTTCCGCGGTGAAATGGCGATGCCAATCGTCTGTATTTCACCCGTTGTGGGAAGGAAGGGGCTTGTTGTGAAGTCTCCAGGAGAGTTCATGGAAATTTTAGCTGCTTATGATTTGACCCGGTCGTACCGGGATGCTGCGAAGATCTGCGGTGTTTCACACAACACGGTGCGCTCGTATGTGAAGGCCCGTGAGGAGGGCGCGCAGGCGCCCGTGGCCCGGCAACGCGGTCGGCTGACCGACCCGTTCCTGCCGCAGATGATCTCGTGGGTGGAGCAGTCCCGCGGGAAGATCCGCGGCGATGTCGTGCATGAGAAGCTCCGGGCTTTGGGCTTCACCGGGTGTGAGCGAACGACCAGGACCACCCTGGCTGAATTGAAGGCGAAATACGGGGCCCGGAACGTGCGCGTGCACCGCCCCTGGACTCCTGAGCCGGGTCTGTGGCTTCAATATGACTACGGGGACGGGCCCGTCGTTGACGGAGTGAAGACCGTACTGTTCGTGGCCTGGCTGGCCTTCTCGCGGTTCCGCATCGTGATCGCGTTGCGGGATAAGACCATGCCGAGCGTGTTCGCCGCTCTGGACCGGACGTTTCGCCTGATCGGCGGGGTCCCGACCTACGTATTGACCGATAACGAGAAGACCGTCACGGTCGAGCACGTCGCCGGGATCCCGGTCCGGAACCACCAGATCGTGGCGTTCACCAGGCACTACTCGACCTCGCTACAGACATGCCTGCCGGCCGATCCTGCCTCGAAGGGCGGGGTCGAGAACGCGGTGAAGATCGCCAAAGCCGACCTCGCCCCAAAAGAGACCAATCTGCTGCCCGAGTACCGGCAATGCAAAATCCTTAAACCTCTGCGAGAGATCCTTCCGCCCGGAACGACGCCTCCCCCGCGGACCTTCCTCAGACATACGTAGTGTCTCCCCCGTTGACCTGGACTCAAACTCAATCCTAGAACCGCCAGGTCCAGCATTTTGTCACTTTTCTGCCAGGGGATGGCAGTCAGCGCCACGCCAACTAAGGAATGCTCAGCAGCTGATGCGGAGGGGTTGTGAGGAGCTGCTCCAGGCGTTGGTTGTATCCGGCACCTGGTACTGGGCCTCAACCGCGTATTCCCACGTCCCGCTGGCAGCAGAGTTGGACGAGTACCCTCTTACGGTGGTGGTGAGATCGCGCGTGACCTTGTTGTTCGATGGATCTGTGATGGTCAGGGCGTAGGCGTTCGCTTTGGGCACGGTTCCGTGGCTGACAACAATGATGTCCAAGCGGTGTTTGCCGCTGTTCCCGAGCGGCAGGCAGGTTGCCGTGATGATGTTGTCGGCGGGCGCAGCGAGGATATGCGTGCCGGCTGTGAGTTTGGCGGTAGCGGCCGAGGTGAAGAAGGCGTGTGCGGCTGGTGCGCCGGCGATGAGGCACGACAGGAGCAGGAGCATCACAGCGGTGATGGTCCTCCCATGGATCCTGTCTGTTCCCACAATGCGTCCCTCCCGTGACCTGAGTCCGACCATTGCACTGTGACAGAGCCCGGGACAGACGTCTTTTCTCCACCTTCGCGGAAGAATCTCAAGACCAGGTCAAGACAGTATCTGGAAGTCCTAAATTCACTGGCCCGGACTGTGATTCCCGCCACATTGCACGGCTGACCTGCGGAAATGCGAAGTATTGCGTGATTCTTGAGCCTCTGTGTGGACTTCTCTTGATGCTGTTTTGGGAGGGTGTTCGTGTCAGGCCAAGCAGTGCGCCTGACGTTCGCGCCGACCCATGGGGGGTGGGCCAGTTACCGAAAAGGACTACTCTCTTGGGCATCAGCATGAAGACCACCACCGGTAAGATCCTCGCTTCCGTAGCCTTGGTGGGAACGGCGGCCGCAGTTGCGGGCATGGGCACCTATGGTGCGTTTACCTCTACGACTTCTGCTAGCGAGGAAGTTACTGCGGGCACCGTGAAGATTGCTGTTGGCACTGGAGCGAACAACACGATGAACGTTCCCGTCACCGGTGTCCTGCCCGGGGATAAGAGCGAAAAGCTCGTAACTCTCGCCAACTCCGGCGACTCCGACCTGAATAACGTCACCCTGAGCACGGCGGCCGCCGGTACTACAGCCTCCCTGCTGACGACCGATCAGACTCACGGTCTGCAGCTGACCATCGAGAACTGCACTGTCCCCTGGACCGGGTCTGCCGCACCGTACACCTGCGCCGGTGGCACGTCCTCCGTTGTTTTGACCAGCCCGATTATCACCGGCACCCCCAAGGCCCTGGCAAACCTGACAGCCTTGACCGCCGGCAACACCGACAACCTCAAAGTCACCACGACCCTGCCGGGCACCGCCTCAGACGATTTTCAGGGTCTGACCAGCACCGTCGACTTCACCTTCACCGGCACCCAGCGGACCGCCACCACCAAGTAACGCCGGCCGCTCCACCCCGGAACGAGGACCACCCATGAGTGCTGCCATTGACTTCGCCCAGACCCCCGTCCAGGGCTCGGTCCGGTCGCGCCACGCGACCGGTTTCCGTGCCGGTTTCGGGCCGGTGGTGTGTGTTCTTCGCCGGTCACTGTCGTTCCTGGCCACGGGCGCGCTGGTCCTGGCAGCAGTAGCGTTCCTGATGCTGGCCGTCGGGCCCCGCCTGTTCGGCTACCAGACCTCTACGATGCTGACCGGCTCGATGTCCCCACTCATCAACCCCGGAGACGTCCTCGTCACCAGACCCGTCCCGGCCAACGACATCAGGGTCGGTGACGTCATCACCTACCACATCCCCATTGAGGACCTCCGCGTTGAAACGCACCGGGTAACAGAGGTGGTCACCAACGCGGACGGCAGCATCGCAGTACGGACCAAGGGCGATGCGAATAACGGGGTGGACCCCTGGTTGGCGACTATCAGCGGATCCACCGTGGACCGGCATGTCCTGACCGTCCCCCATCTTGGACAGGTCATCCGGGCGGTCCGCGAACCCCTCGTGCTCAATACGCTCATGTATGGGGCCCCCGCCATCCTGGTTGTAGGGATGCTGGCCAGCATTTGGATAAAGAAGCCCGAGCAGACGGCACCGGCAGCTGAGAAGAATGCCTGAACGGCCAGCACTCTTTGACCCGAACGTCATCAGAAGCCTGGCAGATGAACTGAACAGCCCTGACATCGCACTGCGCTTCTTGGGTGAATATCTCCGCATGCTCCCGGAGCGCCTAAAAAGCATCCTCACCGCCCTGGACGACAGGGACACGGCAGCGTCCCTCGATGCTCTCCTCAGCCTGAAAATCACCTCATCGATGACCGGCGCGCTGCGGGCCGAAGCCTGCTGCAGGACCCTGCACGCACTGGTTCGAGAGAAAAACGTCGAACAGGCACGCGTGGAAGCTGGAGTACTGACCGCCACCGTTGCCCACCTTCACGCAGCAGCACCAACCCTGCTGGGGTGGGCAAAGACGGACCTTGAATACAAATCAATTCAAGGACCGGCGCCCCAAGGGAGTCGTCGCTTTTGATGCGTTCGGAAGTAACACTCCCTGCCCGGTAGCCCGGGCAGGCCTACAGTGGTGGCAACCAAGGTAGCCGGGGGCGTTGATGAAAGAACAGCGGGTGTGCGTTGTCGTTGAAGACGACGCCGATATCCGGACACTGATCGAACTGGTGCTGAAACGTGCCGGCTTTGACGTGCGTGCCGTGAGAACAGGGGCCGAAGGTATCGCCGCTGCCAGTGACCCTGCCGTTGCCCTGATCACGCTGGACCTGGGACTGCCCGATATGGATGGCCACGTCGTTGCCCGGGCGATACGGGCACTGAGCAATGCACCCATACTTTTCCTCACCGCCAGGGCAGACAACGATGATGTTCTCGCCGGCATGGCCTCCGGAGCGGCCGGTTACCTCAGCAAACCTTTCCGCCCCAGGGAACTCGCCGAAACTGCTTTGGACCTGTGCCCGGCAGCGCATGCCCCGAGGCTGAAATCAGCCCCGGACGCCGGGCAGAACAGGTCCAGGCCCAACGGTGCAATACCGGCACCTGCCGCCGCCGTTGTCCTCGACTAGGGCAGGAAAAAGCCATTCGTCCAGGACGGTTCAACGCGCTGCCCTTTGCGCTGACACCGAAACGCCGGGCAGTAACCGCTACTCGTCAATCCTTCGTTGGCTTCGCGATCCTTCTGGGTCTTTCCGGGATCCCGCATGGATCATTGAAGTCCTCAAACTTTCAAAGCGATTTCATGAGCCTGCGGGTTGTAATGGGTGCTGGCTCCAGACGTGCTGAGACCGGGAGCCAGCCCCACCCCCTAGCAGCTACTCCCCGGGCGAAGACACGCTCGTCCTCCCCCCAACAAGGACGAAGAGCAGCCCACTGCAAATCATCGTGCAATACCCGGCACCAGGCAACGGCTGCATACCCGCCGTTCTGCCGAGCAGCCGCCCACGGCAAAGGAAAACCCGCGCTGCAATGTCCCGTTGCAATAAAGACATCCGGTTCGACGGGCGCGGGAGATAATGGCCAAGACCGGAAAAGGCGCACCCCTCTACCGGCACTTCCTCCCCCGCTCCCCTCAACTACTCCGGAGACGGCCGCCGATGCCTGATGCTGCAACGCTTTCCTTCGCCCTCACATACATGGGAACGTTGGCCGTGGCTGCTCTGTTGTTCTTCGGCCAACTAGCTGCCCTCACCATCCTTCTGGCCCTGGCCGGGGTAATCAGGCTGTTAACTCTCCCCTTTTACGCGCTGATTCGGCGTGCGGAAAAGTGAACCCACTGCTGCTGTGGCCGCCGCAGCGGCCCTGCGCTGAACTGCTCGCCGGCGCCGTCCTCTCTCCGGCCTTTAGAGTCTTCAGGGTCATCTTGGGGGCTGAGTCGTCCAACGGGGCCTGTGGATAGACTCGAAGGATCATTCGACGGCACTTTTGGGGAAAAGGCATGAGCGAAGCACTCGTCCACATCAACAATTTCAGGATGGATTTCGGAGACAAGACGGTCATCCGGGATTTGTCCTTCGATGTGGGGCGGGGTGAGACGTTCGGGTTCCTGGGCAGCAACGGGTCCGGGAAAACCACGACCATCCGGGCTCTGCTGGGCATCTACCAGCCCACCGCCGGGACCCTTCACATTGACGGGCGGCCGTTCCGGCCCGAGGACGGCGGACGCCTGGGGTACCTGCCCGAGGAACGCGGCCTGTACAAGAAGGAAAAGGTCATCGACGTGATGACCTACTTCGGCCGGCTCAAGGGCCTGGAGCGGCACGCCGCCAAGACCTGGTCGTTGGAGTATCTGGAGCGTGTCGCCCTGGTGGATAAGTCCGAGGTGCAGCTGGACAAGCTTTCCGGCGGGCAGCAGCAGAAGGTCCAGCTCGGTGTGACCATCATGAACGAACCTGAGCTGCTGATCCTGGATGAACCGACCAAGGGTTTTGACCCGGTCAACCGGCGCCTGCTGATGGACATCATTGGCGAGCAGAAGACCAAAGGCGCCACGGTAGTGATGGTGACCCACCAGATGGAAGAAGTGGAACGGCTCTGTGACCGGGTGATCCTGCTCAAGAACGGCACCGCCGAGGCCTACGGAACCATCGATGACGTGCAGAACCAGTTCGGCGGCCGCGTCATCCGGCTCAAACACACCGGCCCCATCCCGGTGTCAAGACGGTACACGATCACGGTGAACGAGACGAACTACTCCGAGCTGTCCATCGGCGAGGACGCCGACGAGGCCGACATCCTTAAGGAGCTGATCGCTGCCGGTGTCACGGTCCGGTCCTTCACCACCACCAAGATTTCCCTGGAGGAGATCTTCATCCGGGTCTACGGCACCCAAAACGAAGCCCGGACCAGCACCTTCGACATGGCAGAGGCATAACAGTCATGGCACAGCACAACCTCGGCACCGTCGTCAGCTTCGAGTTCGTCCGCACGATCACCAAGGCACGCTTTTGGGTCGGTACCTTGTCCGTGCCGCTGATCATGGCCGTCGTGTTCGGCCTGATCTTTGTTAGCAACAGCGCCACCGCGTCCGCCTCTGATGCCCAGGAGAGCGCTGAGTTCTCCATCTCCTACAGGGACGCCTCAGGGCTGATCACCCCTGAACAGGCTGCGGTGTTCGGAGCCAACCCGGCTGCGTCACCGCAGGAGGGCATCAGCGCAGTCCGGACCGGGGCGGTGGATGCGTTCTTTGACTTCCCGGCCGACCCTGCCACCGCCGAAATTAAGGTCTACGGCGCCGACGCGGGGTTGTTTGAGAACAACAAATACTCCGCTGTCACCCAGGCCATGCTCGACCAGGCCGTCAGCGCCCGGATCGGCGCCGAGGCACTGACGACCCTCGCCGCCGGCGACGCTTCCATCGACGTTACGACGTTTAAAGACGGCAAGGAAACCGGCGGGATCAACGCCGCCATACCTCCGTTGATGTTCCTGGTGATCTTCTACGCCCTGATCATCCTGCTCGCCGGGCAAATGCTTAGTTCCACACTGGAGGAGAAGGAAAACAGGGTCACCGAAATGATCCTGACTACCGTCAAACCCACGACCCTGATCAGCGGCAAAGTCCTGGCGCTCTTCGGCATCGGACTGGTCCAGATGCTCATCTTCGCTTCCCCGGTCATCATCGGCTACGTCTTCTTCCGCGAACAGATCAGCATCCCCGAACTCGACCTAGCCGCGCTGGTCTTTGACCCGGTCCCGATGATCATCGGGTTCCTGCTCCTGGTCGGCGGGTTTGCCCTGTTCACCACGACCCTGGTCGCGATCGGCGCGGTCATGCCGACCGCCAAGGAGGCCGGGAGCTTTATGGGTGTGATGATGGCCCTGATCTTCGTGCCCTTCTACACGATCTCCCTGATCTTCTCCAACCCCGAGTCCCTCATCGTTCAGGTCTTCACCTACTTCCCGTTTTCCTCCCCTGTCACCGCGATGCTCCGCAACGGCCTCGGATCCCTCAGCATTAGCGAGGCCGCCACCGTCCTCGCCATCCTCTACATCGGGGCGGTGCTAATGTTCTTCACTTCCTAGTACGTAAATAGATGGTGAGTTATGCGCTTGCCGGCGTGAGGCTGACCTCATAGCCGAGGGTTTTGAGCTGGCGGACGGCTCGGTTTCTGGCCTTGTCCGGATCGCGCCTGAGGTAGTAGTCGGGTCCGGGGTCGATGTAGATCTCGCCGTTTGCGAGCATGTTCCATGTTGCGGTCAGAATGACGCGTTCAATTGCAACAAGGGCTTTCTTTGGACCCCGTCGGGCAGCGATCCGCCGGTATTTCTGGGAGAGGTACGTGTCCTTGAGCCGGGCTGCCGTCAGCGCAGTCGTGCCCAGGGCAGCCTTCAGGTAATTATTGCCCGGTCTGGTTCTGGTGGATTTGATATGTTCGGCGGACTCATTCGAGCCGGGGCAAACGCCGGCCCATGAGGCCAGATGCGCCGAGGTGGGGAAGATGTTCATGTCCGCGCCTGTCTCGGCGATGATGACATCGGCGACCAGAATGGAGACTCCAGGGATTGTGATCAGTGCCTCTCGTGCGCCACGAAAGGGCGCGATCGCCATCTCGATGCGCTCGGTGTAGTCAGTGACGGCGCTGGTGTGGTGATCGATTTGGTCCAGGTGCACCCGGACCATGAACGCTTGGTGTTCTCCGAACCTGCCGGTGAGCGCTTCGACCAGCTCTGGGATTTTTGACCGCATGCTTTTCTGCGCGTATTCCGCCAACACTTCTGGGTCGCGCTCACCGCCAACGAGTGCCTCCAACATTGCCCGGGAAGAGACGCCGGTGAGGTTGCTGACGACGCTGGAGAGCTTGATGCCGCTGCCTTCCAGAAACTTCTCCAGGCGGTGGATCTCCCGCGTTCTGTCCTGCACGGCAATGGCCCGGGCACGGGTCAGATCCCGCAGTTCCCGGATCGGTTCTGGCGGCACGAAGGAGCCCCTCAAAAGGCCGTGGGATGCGAGCTGTGCCAGCCACGACGCGTCAGAGACATCGGTCTTGCCCCCCGGAATGTTCCGTGCGGCCTTGGCATTGACCAGCATCACGGGCAGGGCCGATTCCAGCAGATAGTAGAACGGCTTCCAGTAGTCACTGGTCGCTTCCATCACCACTACTATGACCTGCTGCTCCTCGAGGAAAGCGCGCAACTGCAGGATCTCATTCGTGGTTGATCCCCAGGTGGTTACCGTCGAGCTGAACCGGCCGCGTTGATGTCCCGGGACCCGCACGCAGACCTTCGCGTCGTGTTTGGAGATATCCATGCCGACGGCGCGCTCATGCACAATATCCATTGTCTAGTCCTTTGTTCAGTAGCGGAGCGTCCACCGCGGGAAGGACAGGGATAAATTCAGGAATCTAGCACTCGTGCTCGAAGCAACAATCCACGGTTCCCGTGGGAGTCCTTCACGTCACGCTTGGAAGCGGGCTCAGTCTCGGCACCAAGGAAGTCCGGCGTCATCCGCGGCAGACACGGCCATCATGCACCCGACGCCCGCAGGAAGACCAGAGCCGGGAAGCCAACCACGCCCCCATTTTCACACCTCACGGCGCGGCAGCGCCCCTAAGCCGCTTGGAAGTGGGACACTGCTCTTCACGTCCCAACGCCTGCCTATAGATGAGTTCTCAGGTCCGCGACCGCGCCGAACGTAACAACGCTATTTAGGGGATGGATGCCATGAGATGCTGACCGTTATGAGCTCTCCCAGCTGGTACCCCAATGAACTCGCTCTCGCTGGCCGAGAGAACTTGGACATGGAACATGTCGCCCGGTACGACGGGAAAATGGACTCCAGTGCCAGGGATGAGCTCTCGGTTTTGAAAGGTTACGGGCTCAACGCGCAGTCGACCATCATCGAATTTGGGGCAGGCACAGGACAGTTAACAGTCGAGGCGGCGCGGGCCTGCGCCCGTGTAGTCGCAGTCGACGTTTCCCCACCAATGCTCGCCTACCTAGAGACGAAACTGTCAGACCAGGATCTGACCAACGTAACGCTGGTCAACGCCGGATTCCTCAGTTACACCCAGCCCGAAAGCCAGGCCGACTTCGTCTACTCCCGCTACGCGCTGCATCACCTCCCTGATTTCTGGAAAGCGATCGCACTGGACCGGATGCGAAAACTACTGTCCCCCGGGGGCATCTGCCGCTTGTGGGACGTCGTCTACGACTTCAATCCCGCGGACGCCACAGGACAAATTGAGACGTGGTGCTCCCAAGGCGGTGCCAACGTCGATGGTGAGTGGAGCCGAGATGAATTCGAAGAGCATATAAGGGACGAGCACTCGACGTTCCGCTGGCTCCTTGAGCCCATGATTGAACGCGCCGGTTTCGACATAGTCGAGGTCCAGTACACGGCAGAAACTTTCGATGCGAAGTACGTACTGCGCGCTACCTAGGACCTAGGTAGCGCCACGAATGGTAGTCGATCAGGATAAATGGGAACTACGAATGGCAGGTGCGGCCGCCCCGTAGGGTCACCGCTCCTCGAAACTGGAATCCCAACGCGCCGCCACCAATGCGTGTCCAAACCTCTGTCATTTTCGAAGTCGTCTGCGCGGAAATCCGCAGGAATACGGGGGTTGTGCAAAGTCCCCACCGGTCAAGGCGCGGCCATCGACACCACCACCGCCTCCGGGAAGCTGGCCTTCGGGATCTTCGCCGCCCTTGCCGAGTTCGAACGCGAACTCATTTCCGAGCGCACCCCTCGCCGGCCTCGCTTCCGCCCGTGCGCGCGGCCGCAACGGCGGCGGCCGCCCCTACAAGATGACGCCCGCCAAAGTCCGGCTCGCCATGGCTTCGATGGGTAAACCCGAGACCAAGGTCAGCGACCTCTGCATCGCGCTCGGCATCACCCGTCAGACCCTTTACCGACATGTATCACCAACGGGAGACACAAAGAAAGCCCGCCGAATGGGGGGCCGACGGACTTCCGGGTGAGATGCTACCGGCAACCAATTACGACATCGAGTGGAGCGATCTCCCCGCCTGGGTCCGTTCACAGGGTTTTCGCAAGGTTTTTGCAAAGTCACGGTCGAAGGGTTTCCCCAAGGTCACCGCTGCATGCTTTCCGTATCTGGCTCAGGAGTTAGCCCTCACGACTTATACAGCCAGTGCGCCGTTCGTGGCATCGCAACCCCCATGCGATGCCACGCCCGGCGGCCAGGTCTCCCGCTCCAGACGTGAACAGCCCACTCGTGCCGCGCGTCGCCGGAGCGCGTCACGGATAGGACTGGGGAAATGCCCATCACCAGCAACGTCGCCTGGGACGAACGACTCGAGGCCTTCAAGGGCAGGGACACGGCCCCATACATCGAGACGGTCAAGGCAAGCAGCCGGGGCAGGGAGCGTCTTGGTCATCAGCGGCGACAACCTGACTTTTACGGACACTGACCTGGAGCTCGCAGCAGCTGCCCGCATCGGCACACTGGTCACCGGAATTGTCCCGGCGTCCTCGGTGCCATGTGTAGGGTCCGGCCACAGCCCTTCGTGGTCAAGGCCAATTGCTTTCAACCTTTTCGGTGCAGACGACTTCGGACATCCCGTGCGGACGACTTCGGAAACTGGCATCACGGATCGGAATGGCGTAACCTCACCGTCCCGGATGATATTCCAAAACCTCTGCCATACTCACCTGTCACTGATACAACCTTCGGTACGGTTGCAGCATGCGCCGAGGGTGCATAAGGCACTTGGTTTGAATGGGAGCCGTGTCAACGTTGTTCAGGCGGTAGTGCGTTTTGCCGCATCCAAAACGACTTCGCGTAACTTTCGGGCACTGTTCATGACGGTTCTCTGCCGACTCGCGCCTGTCCCGTTGGCGAGGATCTGCCGGATGGTTTTCTCCACCAGTGACCTGTCTCCGGTTTCCGACAGGGCTGGCTCGACGTGCTCCAAGAGAGCTGCCACACTTTCTTCTGCCGGACGGGGCCGGTTCAGCTTGGGATGGATGAGCTCATCCTCGATGCCGTACCTGCTGGCTCGCCATGAGGCCAGACGCAGCATTTCGGCAGGAACTGCAGGGGGCGGTTTCCCCTCGGCCCAGTCCGTAGCCGCCATCTCAACCAACGCTCGGACAACGGCGGCCACGGCTACGGCATGGGCTGGGTCGGTACAGACGTCCGGGACGCGGATTTCGATTGTCGGATAGGTCGCCGAAAGGCGGGCATCGAAGTAGATCTGGCCACGGTCCAGGAGGACGTCGCAGGAGAGCAGCATCTCAACCAGGTCGTAATAAGCCCGGGCCGAACCGAATATCTCGGTTGGTCCTGCTGTTGGCCAGCGTCTCCAAACCTGATAGCGGAAACTTGCATAGCCGGTGTCCTTGCCCTGCCAAAAGGGTGAATTCGCGGACAGGGCAATCAGGGTCGGCAGCCAGATCCTGATCCGATCAAGGGCAGCCACCCCCTCATCGGGAGAGTTGACGGAGACATGCACGTGGAAACCACACATCAATTGTTCCCTTAGTGCCAGCCCAAAACGCTCTTCCATGGCACGGTAGCGGGAGGTTTGGACCAGATGAGGCAATTCAGGAAGCGGTGAAGTTCCCAGAGCTGCAATCCTCGCTCCAAAGACCAGGGCCTGACGATTGGCTTCGGCCCTGCCTTCTTTGAGGGCGGCAGCAAGATCCGACAGGCAAGTGAAAGGAGCGGAAACCGCTTCGACTTGCTCGCGCTGTACCTCAGTGGTCAAGGTGTTGCCATGTGTTGCTGTTGACCGGCCGCCGCCCCCTCCTCTGGTGCTTTTGGCGGATGCGGCGGCAACGAGGTTTTCTCCGACCGCGGCATGATTCCCGGTTTGGACGTTGACGAGCAAAAACTCCTCTTCCACCCCGAAACTACGCATAACGCAAGTCTGCCCGTTCCCTCAGAATTCGCCAACGGATGTTCCACGCCAGGGGCTCTTGTGCCCGGAGAACGGGAACCGTACTGGACACGGGCAAGAATGGGAACATAGCGTCAGATTGTAGGGGCTGACAGGGCGAGTTGCCCGATGTGCACCGCCGGCCGAGAAGGAGGTTGCCGTGCCGAAAGTTGCGCGCTTCCTGCTCCTGCCGATTGTCATGCTCGCGGCGGTCACGGCCGCGCAGCCCACACCGACCGTGCCGCCGTCATCTTCCTCGCCGCCGCCCACCTCCATGGCAGCCTTGGGCGACTCCATTACCCGGGCCCTGGCAGTATGTTGTTCCAACGGTGACAACTCGCTCCACTCATGGTCCACGGGGCACAGCCCCGGCGATGGAGTCAGCAGCCACTATGAGCGGCTGACAGGACTGGACCCGGCTATCACGGGCCGCAACCACAACAACGCCATCAGCGGGTCCATAGCCAGACACCTTCCGGACCAGGCCGAAAAGGCCGTCCAGCAGAACGTGGAATACGTGACCATCCTGATCGGAGCAAACGACCTTTGCGCCTCATCTGCAGCCACAATGACATCCGAGGCAGAATTCGCTTCGCACATCACGACCGCCTTGGCGACGCTCCACGGCGGCCTACCCAAGGCACGCATCTTCGTCGGCAGCATCCCGGACCTCCACCAGCTCTGGAAGGTCCTGGAAAGCAACGCCGAGGCACGCAAAGCTTGGTCGAACGGCACCTGCCAATCGATGCTTGCTGCCAGCAACACCGAGGAACAGCGGCAATCGGTCATTGAACGGGAACTCGCGTTCAACCAGATCCTCGCCCATGCCTGTTCCCAGTACAAGAACTGCCGCTGGGACAACAACGCCATGCATGACTTCAAGTTCACGCCAAGCGACATTAGTGTGCTCGACTACTTCCATCCAAGCTTCGAAGGCCAAGCCCGTCTGGCCGAACTCACTTGGCAGGCGTCATGGTGGGGCAACCAGCAATAATCCCTTCGGCGGCGTGCCCATGAGAGCGGGTGGAATACATGTTCAGGCCCGCCTCGGCCTCCCCCACCAGGGCCGACGGTACCGACAGGCTAGTGGAACGCACGCAGAAGCAGAAGTGGGACTGAGCAGCGCATGGTGACTGCATCTTGATCTTGCCCCTCCGGCATCGTCAACGAGCGCCTCAGACCAAGATGGACCGACGTAGGGTCCCTCCTCTGGCTCGTCTGCCAGATAGCTGGTGATGTCCACGTACGCGCAGACCAGTTTCACGCCCAGGTTGGTGGGCAGCTCTTGGGGCCCGTTGGACAACCCTGAAGGGGCTGACCGGGTACAACACCTGCCAGGACCGGGCCAGTGATCCGCCGTGGCACGAAGGCCGCAACCCGGGCGTCCGGGAGCAAACCGTTGCCGGGTTCGGTCATGGCTTTTCCGCCAACAAGAGCACGCCGTAATCGTAGAGCCGGCACGGCGCTGCGGTTGGGAGCGCCGTGGGAAGCCGTCGTCTGTCTGAAGCTCAAGGATCTATCACACGCCGACACCTATTCAATTGCCTGTCGATAGAATATGAGCGAATCTTGATACGTGACAATTGATAATCGATTGGTTATTCCGCTTCGAGTTCTGCTGATAATGGTGTTCCTCGGCCTGCTGGTCGCCCAAGTCATGTCGTTTCCCGGGGAGTTTCTCTTCACAACCGAGGAGGAGCCGGCATTCGATCCCTGGCGGTGGCCGATGCTGCTGTTCTGGGAACTGGAAGCACTGTGTTTGCAGGTTGTGATCGTGTGCGTCTGGCGGCTGTTGACCCTGATCCAGCGCGACCGGATCTTCACCGCGGCCTCGCTGCGGTGGGTGGACCTGATCATGTGGGCGTTCGTTGTGGCGTGGCTGCTGCTGGCAGCCATGGCAGGCTCCCTCGTCGCGTACATCTACTTCACTCCTGAACTGCGCGACCCTGGGACGCCTGCGGTGTTGATCGGCATCACGATGATCGGTGCGGTGCTGGTTCTGCTAATCGTGGTGATGCGGGATCTGCTGCGCCAGGCGACGTCACTACGGACCGACATGGAAGGTGTGATCTGATGGCCATCGTCGTGCGCATCGACGTGGAACTGGCCAAACGCAAGATGAGCGTGGGTGAATTCGCCGAGCGCGTCGGGATCACCCCGGCCAACGTGGCGGTCCTGAAGAACGGCCGGGCCAAGGCAATCCGCTTCAGCACCTTGGACGCCATGTGCCGGGCTCTGGATTGCCATCCAGGCGACCTACTCGACTGGGCCGCCGACGGCGCTGGTGACGACGGGACAGAGAAATCATGAGGTGGCCGGTCCCACTCCTCGTCGTGGTGCTCGGCGTGGCAGTCTTCATCGTCGGCGGCGCCGATGACTCCCCGGGCTTGCAGGGCATCGGGGCGGCGCTCGTGGGTGGCGCGATCCTCCTTGGCCTCCGGGCGGCACGCCGGAACCGCCGGCGGTAAACGGTCGGCCGAAGGACGGCGCATTCCGCCCCTTCCGGGCGTGGGCGCCACACTGTCGTCACCTGCCTGGGAAGGTTAGCCCCCAATAACTCCCTAGTCAGGGAGCCGGGTTTGGCATCGCTCTCACCGACGCCAAGCCCTGCGGCCAGGCCGCAAACCTGAGTGGCCCACGCTCCTGAGATGGCTCTGCAAAGGCGGGGCGTCGAAACCTTTGACCTGTTGGTCGTACGTCTCGGTAAGGTACAGCTTTTCGAGACACTCCTCCGGTCCCTTGAATACTGGTGGCGGCTGCACCTGCGTCCCTTTGCCTGTCGTAGGAACTCGTCTCAACGAAATCTGTCTTGACCTCGTCATCTCCGGACTTGATGAAGCGATGCCCTTGCCCGTGAGCCGTTGCCCGGACGCGAAGATTTTAACGCTTTTCCCACGCTAGGCGGGTGCCGGGATGCGCGTATACCCCGGTCTTTTATTGCCCGATGAAGGTCCCCCAACTGCGGCCGGGCCAGATGACTGGGAGTGTCCCACTTCCTTAGGAGTGAGACATCCTGGCAGTGTCACTCCCGCACCTGAAACATAAGGAACCTACATCATGTGTGTGTCCCGGAGGTTATGCCAAAATACTGGTCTTTCACCCACGTCCGAATTTGAGTTTCCACTGTGCACGTAAGCCGATCCCCTTGCGGGCTGCACCACGCGCCAAATAGCGCTGCGAACCACCGACCCCACGAAGCCTGATTTCCTCCCACAACAACACCTCAACAAAGCAGGTGTTGCAACGACCCCTTGAGGCCAACCATGAGTTGCGGGACAGGGTGCTACTTGATCAGGGGATGGAGACCGCCAGCTAGGCTCAGCCCCATGAACAAAATCATCGCCAGGTTCTTAAAGTAGTTGGTGGGCGGATAATTCCAGTCGCCCGATCGCGCGCACTGGTCCGGGCGCCTGATCGCGCGCACACTGGGACGACTCCGTGAGGACCGCTTTTGCCATCGAACGAAAAGGCCGCCGTGATCACTCCGACCAACCCTGCCTCGGCGACGTCGCCGACGAACCAGCCGGGTGTCGTGCGCGGCCGCGCCTGGGTCCCGTTCCTGATCGGGTTCGGTTTGCTGTGGGGCACCCTCGCCCTGCTCGGCGAATGGGATGCCACCGGACGGTGGGGCATCTTGATCCTGACAGTCGTCGTGCTCGTTGCTGTAGTGGTCGATCGGGCGACCCCGCGGACACCGTGGCGCGCGACGATCCGGCACCTCGGTCTGGGACTGCCCGCCTGGCGCGCCGTTGCACTCTCCTTGGTGGTGTCCATACTGGTGTTGCTCGTCTTTCCGACCACCGAAATCGTCACGGGGGCCGACCTCGAGCTCGTCATCGACTGGCCCTGGATTTTGATCGGACTTTTCGCCTTTCACGGCCTCGCGGAAGAACTCGTCTGGCGTGGTTATGCTTTCCGCCGGCTGCGGCTGGGACGCTCCTTCTCGCGCACCGTTCTCTGGACGATGCCCCTAGTAGCCGCGGCCCACATACCGATCGTCCTCCGAAGTGGATCCACCGTGGGTATAGGTGCACTGCTCGTCGCCGCAAGCACCTCGGTCCCGTTGGCGTATCTCTATGAGACGGGACGCGGCACGATCTGGGCGCCCGCGCTTGTCCATACCGCCATCGACAGTTTCAAGCTGTTCGTTTTGCCGGCATCCGCGGTTTTGACGTTCTCGTTGCTTCTCGTCATGGTGAGCCTGGCCATACCCCTTCTCGCCCTGGTGGTCCCGCGTAGAGTCCTCTCATGTCCTTTGGCGCCACCTTCGCTGACTGCTGTTGGGCATCTGCGCCTTCCACGAACCGGCCGCAGAGCCGGGAAAAGAGCGTCTCGCCATGACGGGTGAGCAATGCGTGCTCTCAGCGACCGTCTTCTTGTCCGGGCTCGCGTGCGGCCTCCTGGGGATGCTGTGCACGATCATGCGGCCGATGCTCGCCGAGATGGACGGCCGGGAGTTCCGCAACTTCATGGAAGCGTTCCTCCGATTCGCGGACCACTCTTGGGGAAAGCTGTACAACCTCGGCTGGTCCCTTGGGATGTTCCTCCTGCCGATAGTGGCACTCGTGCTCCTCTGGGAGGACCGCGGTTCCGCGCCGTTCGTACTCACCGCGATCGGCCTGAGCATCGTGTTCGTCGGCGTCATCATCGTCTCGAACGCCGTGAAAACGCCGCACTACAAAGTGATTCTGGCCTGGGACCCCGAGGCGCTGCCGCCAAGTTGGGAGGCCGGACGGCAGAAGTACTTTACGATCAACTGGATCCAGATGGTCGCAACCTGGTCCGCGTCCGCCCTCTACATTGCGGCGCTGATCGCCCTCTAGAGAGTGCTTCCGAAGCGATCCGATGGCGTCGCGGGTATCTCGCTACCGGCGGTCTCGCTGTTGTCGTCCGGGATGGGAGGATACCCACCTCGATCGACATGATGGCCGCGAGGAGGTCCTCTTCGCGGGATGTGCCGGGGACGGTGGGAGAACACGACGATCGCTTCACGGTGACCGAAGTTCTCGCATGCGGTTCGTATGGCGTGCTCAACTGGTCTCGCCGCATCAGCCGACCCGGGCAAGCACGTCGCGGCGTTCCTGGTTGGGCTGGCAGGCCGCTCATCGGGGAGACCTCGCGCATCTCGATCGAGTGGCGATCGAGTCCGGTCAGTACGCGCTTGGTGCCGGGCAGGTCGCCACAGATGATGAGGGACCTCCGCTCCCCAGGTTCCACTCGTGGGGTTGGCCGGTCACCTCAAGGCCCAGCCATTCACGACTCGGAAACCGAACAAGGGCCTATGAGCCGGAAACACCTGCCTTTACCCTCATGAAACGAGATCCCACAGCGCGTAATGCGTCCGGTGAAGGATGCTTGAACGGATACTCGTCAGTGAGGCTGGTCGGGTTCGCTCAACCCGGTTGGACTCCACGCGCGGCGGCGACGGCCTCCTGGAAACGTTTGGTTGTCGCGTATGCCATCGGCCCCTGGAGGTAGCCCGCCAGGACTCGCTCGCCGGAGTCGGTGAGCTCGTAAATTTTCCGCTTGGCACCGGTGCCCGCCACTGATTCCTGGCTATGGGTGATGAGGTTCAAGCCTTCCACCCGCCGTAGGGCCCGGTGCATGCTCTGCTCATCCACCGCCAGATAACCGCCGCTTAGGTCGGTGATGAAGTCGCGGATCCGACCGGACCACCGCGGTGCTTCGGATAGGGCGAGCAGAATGAAGAGCATCAGGGCGCTCTTTTTGTGGGTGTCGGTCCACGCGGCGAGGACTTTGCGCTCATAGTCGGACAGTTCGACGTCAGGTCCGGCCGCCGCCGGTTCAGACCTCGACATGCTCATAGCCCCTGCTGAGCATGGCCCCGATCGTGTGCGCCAGGAGTCCGGCGCCCCACAGTACGCTCATCGACACCAGCGGGCCGGTCCACCCCTGCTGCAGCATCTCATCGCGTCCGCTCAGCATCAAGATCCAGGCATGCACCCAGAAACTGCCGTTGATGATCAGGTAGGCAACAGCGTGTGCGAAGTAGGTTCCGTAGGCGCGTTGGCGCAATGCGGTCGCAACCCTCACCGTGAACACCACCATGTAAAGCGCCACGGCGGCGAGCAGCAGCGCGGTGCCGGCTGTGACTCGTCCGTCCGCCACGAAGGCGGTGTACCCCTGGACAACAAGTACGCCGACGACGAGGGCGCCCGTATACCGGGCGAGTCCTTGATTGGTGATCGGGGTGACGCCTTCGGGTCGTTTTCCCATGCCGAACTCCTTAGTATGCTAATGGCATAGTACCTATGGATCAGCTTCTGGTCCAGAGAACGATTAGCGATCGGCTTACGGAACGCAATTGGTCGACGCTGCCATCGCGCACTAACTGCGGCAGCTGATGTCTTGCTGCGCGCTCGGTAAGCTAGCGGGAGGACGAATTGGGGGACATCGTGGACGGACATGTTGAATCGACGGCGAAGCGCCCGTGATTTTTGGCTTGGCATGACGATCCCCACGGTGCTTCTCGCCGGGCTGCTCGTCCTTTTCTTCAGCATTGTGCCACTCGATGTGCTTCCGCCTGCACTGTCGATTACGGGGGCTGCGCTTTTGGTTGGCGGCGCCATCGGATTCTTCACCGGCATCCGCGGACCGCACTGGCCGATCTACGCCCTGATACTGACCGGATTGGCCGTACTTCTCTTGTTGCCACATCCCTGGCAGGGGCTCGCCTTCGTGCCCATCCCGGCATCGGCGATCGGGTACGCGATGGGTAAGGAAGTCGCATTCTTCCGTCTGAACCTTCAGAACCCGGTCTCGCCGACCACACTCTGACGTCTACTCACCACTGACTACACCGCGTTCATTCGGTTGCTCCACCATCCCCTTGCGGGCTGCACCATGCGCCAAATAGCGCTGTGAAAACGCCGCCATTTACCGTGGAAAGTCACACATTACCTCGATGAGTGATTGACCCGCGATTCTCGATTCGATGTCTACTCGAAATCCTTCGTTTCCAAGATCGATAGGGCGCGGTAGAACGTAGCTGTGCAGGCTAACCGCATGCATGTTGCGCTACAGAAGCATCCCGGCGATGAAGGCCGCGTAGCACGCGGCAGCGGCAATTCCAACGCCGTCACGGGCTCGCTTCGGTACATCTATCGCAACTAGAACGCCGACCACGGCGAGGAGCGCCCAGCAGGCCGGGTGTCCCCAGCGGATCGCGAGCTCCTGCACTCCGGAGGTATCCGCTGCCTTATCAGGCACAACTGCGAGCCACACTCCGGCCATGCAGGCCGCCACCGCCGCCCCCGTCAGTCCAAGCGGCCTGCGATGGTGTCGAGCCCATGCGGACAGCCTCGTCCGCAGCTGCTCGGCGTCCCGGTTCTGCTGGCCCTTCATGCCTCGGCCACCCTCTCGGCGGTGCCCAGCTCCGCTACTGCCTGGTCGACCCACGCCAGGTTGGCTTCGATCATCGCCAGGCCGTGCCGGACCGTCGCCAGCCAGTAGGGCCGAGCCCGTGATTGCTCAGCGAGCACCACGCCCTCAAGCGCACTGAACTTTTTCCCGGGAGCTGAGAAGGACAGAGCGGTGTCGCTCCAATAGCTAGACAAGTGGACGAGGCGGTTCGTGCAGACCGAAGGCAGAGCCCTGATCATCCTTGCAGAGCTTGTATCTGCCATATTCGGCAGCATGATCCTCGCCCCCAACGTCAACGTCATCGACTGAGCCGCCAAGTTGCCGCACCCTCTCCAACGCGATATCCATGTCTTCCACCCGGAAAAAAAGGTATGGCACAGCGCCGCGGTCTGCGCCGTGCATTCCACCGGGAATCCCTCCTGTGCCGATGTTGAATCCTTCTTCGGACGGCCCAGGAGCGAAGTCCCAGTTGAACAGGGCACTATAAAACGCCTTGCCCCGCCCCGGATCCTCCACTCCGATTTCAAAGAACACCGGCTCTCCAGTCATCGTCCCTCATCCTGTTCGGGAATGACCTGATTGGCAATCAGGTCCATGCGGTCCGCGGCAGTGAGCCGGTCATCGTTCTGGATAGCGGCAACGTCGCCGCCATCGACATCTTCACTGGCCGCCGTGCCCGGGGCCGGCTCAGCTGTGTCGTGGTGGTCGTCTTTGTGGCGGGCTTCTTCCAGATGCTGCTCCAGCTTCACCTCCGCTTCGCGTCGGCGTTGCCCCACGGTACGGATCGGTTGCGAGCTCGGCAGCGCTTCATCCCGGTTTCCATCGTGTCTATCGCTCATAAGGGCATCGTCTCACCGGACGTGCTCCCCGGGAAGACGAGGTCTGAAATGGTCCTGGATCCTGTCACCTCAGCAAAGGATCCTTTGCCGAGATAGCGGGTAGGTGAAAGTCGGGACTCCTACGGAGCGACCACCGACTACTCCCTAGGGTGATCCACGGGTCCTGCCGGCTGAGTACCCCGGCGATGCTTCCCCTAGGCTAAGGACCGGAAGCACCTGAGCTAGTTCATGCCCCGGTGCGGTTTGTCGAATCAACTCAGGGGGAAGTTGTGAAGGTAAGACTTGGACTAGCTGGAATTGCTGCTGCCATCGCACTGGCGGGCTGCGCCAGTGGGGAAACCGCCACGCCCGACGCCGCACCTTCAGTAGCGGCCGCGGTCGAACCTCCGACAACAGTACGTGGGTACGAGGGTTGGTGGAATGCAACCCCGTTGTCCGGCGACGCCACAGGACTCCCCCAGGAGACCGTGGCCGTAAACACCAGGACCGGGAAAGTCGTCGATGCCTTCAACCGCTCGATGAACGACGCCGGGAAAGTCACCAACGTCTCCGATGTTGATTACGCCGTTGTCCCTGACACTGCCTGGCCGGCGGACTCGGTGGTCATTATTGAGACGGCTACAGGCGAAGTCATAGAGAGCTTCCCCGTGAATCAGAACGCCGAGCCCGTCTACGACGCCACGGGCAATTCAAACCGCGAGAGGCCCCACGGGGTCAAGCCCTAGGACGGAGGTAACGGTGAACCTCGCTCCAAGCTTCGGTATCTTGGCCGTGCTCTACATTGTCGTGATGGCTGTACTGATCGGCCTGGCGATCTACGTCCTGATCCTGGTAATCACATTCCTTCGGCTGCGCATAGCTGAGCTGCGACGCACCGCGCCGCCCAAAGGAGAAACGGGTCCTAAGTGAAGCGCGCCGCCCCTGACCCGGAGTTCGTGCTGATGTACCGGAAGGGCATCCCGACATCGCAGATTGCCGCCATAGAGAACGTCGCGGAGACCACCATCCGCTACCACCTACAAATCGCTGCCCGTGCAGAGCCTGGCATCCGGGACGAGCACAAAGCAGCCCTTCCCCCTCTAGCCCGGCGAACGCCCAAGGCGGGCTTGCGGAACCTGGCCGACGTCATCGCCTTCCACGAATCCGAGGGCAGGCTGCCCGTCACCCACGGCAAAACGGCAAGGGAGCGGGCACTGGGTACCTGGCTGGTGCACCGACGGCGGGAAGCGGCACAAGGGACGCTCTCCCCCATTTACAGTGAGGCCCTGACGGTCATCCCCGGATGGGATAAGCCCTCAACACGAAAAGCCGACGACGAGGCACGCTGGCAGCAGCGGCTGGAGGAACTGCAAAACCTCCGGGCCGCCGGCGGCGACTGGCCCAGGCACCAGAAAACGGACGACACCCACGAACGCACGCTGGGTGTGTGGCTGCATGGGCAGCGGATCGACTACCGCGCAGGCAGGCTCGCCCCTGCCAAGGAGACGAAGTTGAACGAGCTCCTGCCTGGGTGGCGGGAAGGCCGCGGATACAGGGGCGGTCGCCGCGCCAGCCGCTAGTCCACGGGTGTCGCGAGCGTGCACTCGTGCATAACCGAGCGGAAGCAAATTTTGGAAGTTGGTAATTCATGAGAAGCGGTCCTCGGCGTCCTTGGAAGGGCGCGTTGATCTTCAGCGGGCTGGTGTTGTTGGCCTCAATTTCAGTGATGGTGTTTGTGCCGACGGAGCAGGTACCGCTGGAGATTGCAGTCCTGATTGCCGGATTGCTGGCGGGGGCCGTGTTGGTGCGTTTTGGTGTGTCTCGGCGGTGGATGAGTTCTGTCGTGCTCGTGTCGTTCATCGCGGTGTGGTTCGCATTGAGTACAGCCGGATACGCCTGGTTCGGAGGTTTTCTTGCAGGAGCATCCGGGGGGGTCGCTCGGGGGCGGATAGTTCGGAACCGAACAGTAAAAGCCGCGGCATCGTAGAAGGAAGGGTGGCAGCAACGATCCGCCGGGCCACGCAGCATGCCCCCCGGCCCCGAGGAATTTTCAGTGTTCAAGATTGACCTGACTGCGAGGGCGACAAGCGGATCTACGACGCCGAGTCCCATACCTCTTTGCGTCCGTAGACCGATCCCTTGCGGGCTGCACCACGCCAAATGGCGCTGTGAAAACACCGCCATTTATCGCCGAAAGTCACAGCCTGCACTCGTGCGGGCCACGTCCATGTCGTGGAGACGCCTCGCATCCGAAAGGATATAAGACAAAAACTAGGCGGCCGGGTTAAGCAACCGCATCTCCGTTGGCAAGGCGGTCAGCTCCGGCCCGGCCACAGTTCGCCCTCATCCGAACAACCCTTGAAAGGCGCATCTCATCGCTGGGGCAGCCGCTGTGGTAGCCTTCCGCCTCAGCGGGCGGGCACTATTAAGACAACCGGGGGATGTCTACTACAGGCGCCCGTATTGATCGACACCAAAACCTTCGGGAAGGAACCGCATGAGCAAGGCAGCAGCCGCGGTGTGGCGGGCCGTCCATTCGGAAAGGCGACGACTTGCCGCTGACCTTTCCGAGTTGCGCGACGAACAATGGGCCCTTCCCTCCCTCTGCCCAGGATGGGATGTCCACGATGTCCTGGCTCACCTCGTGGACACAGCACGAACCGGCCGAGCCTCCTTCATCCGGGACCTGATGACGGCGCACCTGGACTTTGATCGTGCGAACGAGAACGGCATCGCCCGTGAAAAGAGCCAGGACCCGCAGGAGACCATCAAGGCATTCGCGGAAGCTGTCAACCTCACGAGGACGCCGCCGGCTAACCTCGCACCGCGCCTGGTCGAGGCCATCGTGCACGGTGAGGACATCCGCCGGCCATTGGGCATCGCCGGAGATTACCCGGAACCTGCGGTCGTGCAGGCCCTCACCTACCAGTTGCGGACCCCTGTTTCCTTCGGTGGTGGAAGCGAGCGTGCCGCAGGGCTCCGGCTGATCGACCGGAAGACCGGTGCTGGCTGGGGTGAGGGGGACGACGTCGAGGCCGATGCGCTTGATCTGCTGCTCGCGGTTTCCGGGCGCCGCGTGGACCGGGAAAGCCTTACAGGCGGCGGAGCATCCCTCCTCGCCGCCACAGCCACGTCCGCTACACATAAACCACGCCAATAACGAGAGGTGTCAGGAGCGATATGGGCAGATGGCAGAACAAGCACCTATGGGCGCTGGCACACGCAGAGCGCACCGCTCTGACGGAGGACCTGGCCAGCCTCAGCGAAGAGCAATGGCAGCACCGCACTCTGTGCGGGCAATGGAACGTCGAGCAAGTCATCGCTCACCTTACTGCCGCAGCAAGCTTGGACCAGTGGCAGTGGCTGCGCAGCATGATCGGTGCACGTTTCCGTCCCGACGTGCACAACCAGCGCCGCCTGGCCGAGCACCGCGGTAAGAGTCCCGAAGAAACACTGGACCGTTTCTGCACCATCATCAGCAGTACCACGGCACCCTCAGGACACACCCCGGCCTACCTTGGCGAGGTCGTCGTGCACGCCCAAGACATCCGCCAGCCCCTGGGCCTTTCCCGCACACCAAGCATCGAGGCGCTGACACCCGTGGCCGAGTTCTTCGCCCGTCGTGACTTTACCGTTGCCAGCCGCACCCACACTGCCGGCCTGCAATTACGTGCAGATGACGGGCAATTCACTGCGGGCTCCGGCCCTCTTGTCACCGGATCGACTCTCGCTCTGGTGATGAGCATGGCTGGACGCGAGGCCTACCTTGACCAGCTCGATGGCCTCGGAGTGCCGATCTTCCGATCGCGCCTTCATTAGGGGGCCGCGGTTCCTCACTCCCGACGCGGACCGTGAGTTAGTACGCTCCTATCATCAGCTCATCTACCGGCTATCGAAGGGAAGCGCCATGCGCACCGTCGTTGTCAGCAACATCGTTTCCTTGGACGGCTTCTACGCAGGCACTGATGGCAATCCGCTTGTACTGAACATGGATGAGGCCTTTGACGAATACAACCGTGAACGAATTGAAGCCGCAGATACTGTGCTTCTGGGCCGGAACTCGTTCGAGGGCTTCAGCGCCTACTGGCCCAGCGTCGCCACTGCCCCCGCGAACCCCGGCAACCGCGCACTCAGTGAGGACAACCGGCGAATAAGCCGCGCGTACAACTCCCTTCCCAAGGTGGTCGTGTCCGATAGCCTCGCAATTTCCCCCGCCCACCCTTGGTCAGAAAGCACCACTGTCATCCCCAGAGCTGAGACTGCTCAATGGCTTAGGGCGGCCCGTCACGAAGGTGACCGGGACATCCTGATTTTTGCCAGCAGGATCATGTGGAACGGCCTGCTCACCCAAGGCCTGATTGACGAGCTGCATTTCATGGTCAGTCCGACAGCGATCATTGAAGGCATACCAGCCCCCGCTGTCCCTGCAGCCCTTGAGTTGGTGGAAAGCCGGCAGTTCCACGACTCCAGCAATGTGCTCCTCCGTTATGCAACAAAGAAGCAGTAAACCGTGCACCGCCAAACATGTCCTTTGGCCGGCTCTTAGCTTCACGGTGACGTGCGCACGAGCTGACTCCCTTGGCAGCCGAGCCCGTTGACCAGTTGAGGGCCATATGTACAGTTTCGACTCCTTGAATCGGAATCTTACTTCGCTCAAGAACCATCGCAGCAACGGATCCTTTGATGGGATGATCCCCTGCAAAAGCTGAGTCGGTGACCACCGTGTGGATCGCAACGTATTTGGCGTCCAGCACCTCGACTGGCCCTAAGAGAGCGTGTCTCCAGCTCGGCGTGAAGGATTAGGACTCCTTCCCCCTTGGATCGAAATGACCCACACTTGTGCCAAGAGTTTCGTCCCTACATCGGTGGAAGGCAGATCAGGTCATGGTCTCTCTCATCTCGCTGGCAACATTGATTGAGCCGCAGGACCTCAAGCCTGTTGGCAGCTCTCCCCGGATCATCTCCGCCACGGACCTGCCGAAACTCGCAGATCTTCGCTTGAATGCCTACAACGACGGAACATCACGTCCGGACACTGAAAAGGATGCCGACAGGATACCCGCCGTTTTTGAGGGCTCCCACGGAACCCTCCTCCCCCACGCTTCCCTGCTGACCGATGATGCAGAAGGCCGCATCACCGCCGCCATCATCACTACGGAGCGAGCCTTCAGCGACGGACCCAGGACCGCTTTCATCGCAGAACTTTTCACCCACCCTGGTTGCCGCCGGCAGGGCTTGGCCGAAACGCTCCTCACACACGCCATGCAGGCCCTGCACGAGACCGGCCACAAAACCCTGGCTGTGACCGTCAACAGTTCCAACGCCGCCGCTCTAGCTCTCTACCTGTCCCGGGACTTCCGCCGCCTTGCCGCGGCCGTGCACGAGGACTAAGCCGCCGCCTGCGCGGGTCCACGTGAAGGGCCGGATAATCTACCTACCTGCCCCTCCGGTGACGTTGCATTACCGGAGCCTAGCGAACGGCATCCTCCCGCCGTCGGAGGCTAGGCGTCAAAGTGCGTCTGGATTCTGGTGTCCTGGGACAGTGACGCGACCACTGACGCTGCGACGTCCCGGAGCTTAGTGTTCCGGGAATTGGAGGCGATTCTCAGGATCTTCATCGCAGATTCCTGGCTGCACCGGTTTTGCGCCATGATCGCGCCGGCTGCCAGATCGATGACGGTGCGCGACTCCAGCGCGGCAGTCAGGTTGTTCTTTGCCTCGGCCAGCTGGCTGATCCGCACCGCGAGCCGGAGAGCCTTGGACGCGTGATACGCGTAGGACTCGACCCGTTCGATGTCTTCACCACTGAATCCATGGGAGCGGGTGGAGTACATATTCAAACCAGCTTCCGCTTCCCCCTCCAGGATCAACGGTACGGACAGACTGGAACCGACTCCCTCCACCAGTGCCGAAGCGGTGTAATCGGGCCAGCGGTTTTCGCGCCTTACGTCCGGCAGATGTATGACAGTCTGCTCACGGATGGCGGCCAGGCAGGGCCCGTCGCCGACGCGGTATTGGCTCTCATCAAGCCGGACCGCACCCTTTTCGCTGCTGGCTACCGTCACTGGCTTCTTGCGTCGCACCAACGTGATGCTGCAGAAGGCAACAGCAGGGTCAGAAAGAGTCAGAGCCGTAAAGACAGCCAGCTCATCCAGCATCTCCTTCACGTCCTCGGTCTGCAGGACCAGGTCCTGCAGGTGATCAACGACAAGCTCAGACGGCAATGGACGTAATTCGTGGGCCATGACGGCCTCATTCCTCTTTATGCCCAAACAACAACCCCTTTGCAAGGAGGGCGACCCAAGGACAGTGAAACCGCATACGCGGCCTCCCCCTAGTATGCTCCCCACACCGCGCCAAGTACGGCTCATGCCCACCAGAGGGGCAAGGGTCTTAGCTACAACGTGAACGTCCATCTGCCGCACTCCCCCGGCTCATGTTCAAAAACAATCCACTCTCGCCATGACTGATTTTGATAAAGACAACGAGTTCTGACAGTACGAGGGTCTCCCTCTCAACTGACAGTTCAGACTACTTCCGGAGCAGCAGGTATCAAACGGTCGTTTGTGACCGCGCACAAAGTCCGGATCGGGTTGGGCCAGGACGTGCATCTGAATGAAGTTGTTCCCCGCTGCCACCAGAAGGGCTGATCCCAGACCCGAACGGCTGGCCGGGCCTTTGGTCTGGGGATCAGCCTCTCCCGCCCTCTCCCTTGGCGGCCACCCGAAACCCCGGCCATCCTTTAACAGCGCGACTGTGTTAATTGCCCCGCGCGATGGCGGCCTCTGCGCAGGGCCCCTATTAGCATGGTTGCAGGCCGTAGGCGCAGCCATGCTGCTTGTTGCGCCACAGGTTATGCCGTCCATTTCGCGACCAACAATGTTCCATGCCATAAGTAATGCCATATCTCCTGCTTGACGACTACTTGACAGACTCGTTGGAAGGATGCTTGGAACTCCGGCCATTTGATGCGTAAGGCACAAAGCCTACGATCAGGCTAAAGGGTCAATTGAGGACCAAATAACCAATCAAGCCTGACCTCGCGTACGACAACAAGCCGGTCCAAGTGCGGGAAATACCACCGGAAGAACCACCCCCTAGGCAATAAGAGTCCTCACGGGACCAACGGCAATAACCGCATTGTGAAGCCACGTTGAAGCGCCAATGAAGCACCCTGCGTGGGGTTATGTGGGGAAACGGGCGTCACGCCCAGCCATGTATATAACGCGACGTGCCGTGTACGACCCTGCTCTACGCACCGTTATTCCTCTTACGCGTGTCACTGCCAGCATTCCCAGGGGAGTGCACATAGCGTTGACAGCAGAACAACATGCACCCCAGCAAGTAGGAGAGTCGCCGGCCAATGGCACGATCACTGGAAACCCCCGTACCCCCGAAACCCCAAGCAACACGGGCCATTGACCGTGTCGTCTCTCTGGCGAACGGCAAAGGCGGAGTTGGTAAGACGACCACTGCAGCCAACGTTGGCGGGTACGTGGCGCTGGCCGGCTCACGTGTGCTGCTGATCGACCTTGACCCGCAGGGCGATCTGGCCCGCGACCTCGGATACGAGCGGCAGACAGGGAGAGAATTCTTTCAGGCCCTGATCGCCGGTACGCCACCGATGATCCTGCGCGACGTTCGGGAAAACCTTGACGTAATCCCGGGCGGCCAGGACCTCGAAGACATCCAGGGCCTCATGGTGTCCCGTTCCAGCCGCTCCGGCGCCGGCGACTTCGGCGACATGCTCTACGCCGTCCTGGCCCCGGTGGCAGACGAGTACGACTTGATCCTGATCGACACCCCGCCGGGGGAGCGGATCCTCGTAGAAGGCGCCTTCGCGATCTCCAGTGCAGTCGTTGTTCCTACCCGGTCCGATGATGCGAGCATCGATGGTGTCGAACGCATTGCACGCCGCTTCATGGCTGTACGTGACCGGAACCCGTCCCTGCAGTTGGCAGGGATCGTCTTGTTCGGTGTAGGACCGCGCTCCATGCGCCTGGAACGCAGCGTCCGAGACACTTTGGAACAAATGCTCGGCACGGTCGCCCCGGTCTTCGCAACCCGCATCAGGAACCTCGAGAGCGCTAGCGCGGACGCCCGCCGCAAGGGCCTGCTCTTCCACGAACTTGAAGGTGCCGTTACCGAAGCTCAGAAGACCCGCCTGAAGGCGCTCCGGGCGGGGGAGAAGCCGACGGACGGCTTCTTCTCGCGAAACGCCGGGGGACTCGCTGAAGAGTACGAGCAGCTGACCGGCGAGATCCTCGCCCGACTGAACGAGATCGAAAGCGGGAACGAATCGTGAGCGGCCGACAGAGCCTCGCGGGCGCATTTGCACCTGTAGCGCCTGCCCGCGGTGCAGCACTCCAAGGGCTGCTGGCTCCGAAGCGGGGGAGTGCTCCTGCACCGGAACCCAAAGCCGGAGAGTCTGTGGAGGCGCCGGCCCGGGAACTTGTACAGGTGCAGCCAGCAGCATCACCCGGTCCCGCACAGATACCTACTGAGCAACCGCAGGCGGATGAGCGGCCAGCTGAACAGGCACCTGTTGAGGAGGCACCCCTTGAGGCGGCAGGAGAGCAGGAGGAGCCCGCGCCTACAGCCGTCAAGGCCGCAAAGGCCACCACTCAGCGTCAACCTGCTGGCAAGAAGGCAGCTAACGCGACCAAAGCCTCCGAGCTGGTTCCAGGGGCGCTGCGCAACGTTGGGGTGTACCTGCCGCCGGCGCTCCTGGCCCAGGTCAAGGATGCCGCCTATCAGGAGCGGACCACGTACGCGGACCTGTTGATTGACGCCTTCGAAGCCGTCGACGACAAACAGATCGCCAAGGAGTTCACTCCCGAGACCACGCTGACCAGCTCCGGCATGCCCCGCCGCGCACAGCGAAAACGGGGAGAGGCCGGCATTCAGATCCAGCTGCGCCTCGACGGGCTGCAGGTTGCCTGGCTGGATGAGAAGGTCACAGAGTTCGACGCACCATCACGCAGCGCGCTCGTCTCAGCCGTCTTCAAGCTTCATATCCAAGCGGGACAAACTGCGGGGGAGTGATGCTGGAACTCCTTGGGACAAGCATGGCTTGCCTTCCCGTACTGCTTATGGCGTGGCTTATGGCACAAGAACGGAGAGTGCCAAAGTTACACCGGGGTGTGGATGCGGCGGCCGGCCGCATCGACACCCGTCAAGCTGCACAAGCGGGGGAGTTGGGCTCACAACTGACAGGCCTTTGGCGCTGACCCTCATCCGGTTCTGTTGAAGGCCATGTCGGACAGTGACCATTCATCGGGTGGCCCCTCGAACATCTCCCAGGGATAGTCTTCGTCGGGGGAGAGCAGCTCCGGGACGGTAATCACGTTCTTGGCGAGCCATTCCCGCCAGATGATCCGGTCGTTGCGGTAGCGCTGTAACTGGAGAGCCACCGCTTCGAGGACCCCGAATTGTTCGGCGAGCTGTCTCAGTGATGTCCCGGCCACGATTGACCACGCCCGGCTGGGACTGCGGACAACCAGGTTCCAGGCGGCAAGGACCTCCAGGGCTTCGTGGACGGCGGAACGAGACAGCCGGGTGGTCCGCACAATCTCGGCGGTCGGCATCCCGGGGGAGTGCTCCAACGCTTCGTAGACGAACGCGGCCGGCAGCCCCAGTTCCCGGAAGACAGGCCGCAGGGCGTGGATTTTCCCTTTCTGCCAAGTAGCATCCTCGGCGACACTTTTCACCTCTTCGGGGACAGTCAGCATATAGAGATCGCCTTTGGTTCCCCTGGCTTTTTCAACGAGGGTGACCAGAGGGTCCTTCTCCGCACGCAGCTGCCTCAAGTGCAGGCCAACAGTGGTGTGGTCGAGACCCGTGGCCACGGCAATGGACCGCACGCCGAATTCAATGAACCGAGAGGCCGCCATGTGAGCTGCCTCCCCTAATGCCCTAAGAACCATCCGCCGCGCCATTCCCGTCCTGGATTGTTGGTAGTTCACCTCCCTAATTCGCAGGGCGTTTCGCCAGGTCCGGAGGAACCGATGCTCTGCATCGGGGTTTGAAATCGGATGAATCCTCATTACCTCTACCGCCTGTGTATTTGGTTGGCTTGTGGGGGATCTGCGGACGTTGTCATTCCGGTAAGTTTGGGCCGCCTTTTTGCTCAAGTAGCTGAGGGCGCTCATCCAGTCGCGGCGCAATGACGGGAAGCGGTGGCGGGCTGCATAGCGGGCGTAGAAGGAGGCCAGTCCAGGCCAGGTTCCCTGCAGCATCCGGCGCTCCACATCCACCAGCTCCAAGCCAGCGGCCGCAGCACTGAGGATGACCGCCTGACGGGCGTCAGAGTCAGAGGCATACCGGGTGGTGTCATATATGCCGGTCTGGGCGAGCACTTGCATGGCCCGGGACATTCGCCCCACCGGCTGCTCAACCACGGGTACATCGGAGGTTGCCGGAGTGAAAGTCTCCTCCAGCCGCAGTGCCCTGACGGCCTTGATCTCGGCGGCCAGGTCGTTGGTCATGGCCGCCCAGACGCCGGCGCTATTGGGCCGGCGGGCGATGTCGTAGGCCATGGACAGGCTCATCGCCAGTTCCTGGTGGCCGCCGCGCTTGTGCGGCGAACCGGGGGTTCGCATGCAACCGTGAAGCAGGTTCTGGTGCGGGGTCTTATCCAGGGTCCGGTACCGGGTGCCCAGCGCCTCGACAAGATCACGCGCTTCTGAAAAGGTGACCCGCCGTGCGAGCGGGACATAGAGATGGCGACCGCCGTTGGGGGAGTAGTCCTCAATCCAGCGGGCCCCGACCGAGTGCAGCCAGGACTGAACCGCGCGGACGTCGGCCTGTACCCAATCGAGCCCGGCTACTGAGGAGTCAAAGTCGAGAAAGATTGCCGCGCAGGTACCGTCCTTGCCGAAAATTCTCACGGCCGCGGGCAGCGAAGGGAGTGCTTCGGTGAGGTTCCGTTCGTGCTTCTGCGGGTACGTTTTACCTGCATCACGAGACAGGCGCATTCTAGGCTGGCCCGCTAGCAAGGGAGCTAGAGCTGCCCAAACGGTTGCTGGGTCGTCTGGCTGCGTTGACACGCCAACAGCGGGGCGTGCTGGCAGCACGGAGACGTGCTGATGTACGATGTGAGTAATCCTCTCGGGGATTGAGGTACGAAAAAGGGCCGATCCTGCCAGATCGGTTCATAGCAACACAAAGGATGGCCTGTTCAGGCTCTCCACGACTTACAATCTGATCCGCCGGCAAGCAATCCAGAGGGTAAGTCTCAAGCTTCGAAGGCCCGCCTAGTGCGGGCCTTCTTTTTTGTTATGAGGCGATGCGGATGGGCAGCTCCTGCTGGTAGTCATCCTGGTCGAGTGCGGCCAGATCCTCTTGCAGCTTTGGCTCTACAACGGACAGAACGTATTCAGTGACGGTGAGACCCTTGTGGGCGGCCACCTTGGCGATCCCGTCAGCGGTGTGTTCCTGTGTGCGGAAACCAATGAACTTACGCAGGCCTTTACTGGGGCGCCCGCCGCCTCGATTTACTGCTACTGCCGTCATGTGCTGTGTCCTTTGAATTTTGTACCCGCTAGAGCGGTTACAGCTTCATCGTTGTATTGCCTGCCGCTCAAACTGACTGGGTTGTCATTGCGACTGCTCTGAAGCTATCACCGGGCAATTGAACGCACGGGGATTTGTTTTCAGAAAACGGTAGCGTGTCGCGTTTGTGACTTTGAGCTCGATCTTCGACTCGGAGGGGGCCTGGGTTCCCAGCAGCAACCACTCAGCACTAAGGGGCGGGCCAATGACTGCTCTGGCCCAAGGTTGACGATCGGTTACGTACCGGCCCGAGCCCTTCAGTCCGCTCAACGTGTTCAGCACTCCCATGCCCCTTCCGCGGCTCTATGCCGTCAACGACTGCCACAGCGAAGTTGCCTATTTGTTCCTTCAAAAACCCAATCAAACGACAGACTATATACATGCTCCGCACATGTACAACTCATTGCCTGTACCCTCCGGAAGTCATCAGGTAACATTTTGAGTCAGCTGCCCGCCTACTCTGTGGGGCGGTCTACACAAGAGGCTGAGCTTGGCTAAGGAGCTATCTAGATGGCAAATGGGGGCCGCAGCGTGTTTCTCACGCAGCAACAGAAGAAGGAGCGGCTGGCGGATCGCATGGGCATCCTGGTGGATATCTGGGAGTCCGATAACAACACCGCGCTCACGTACCCCCATGTGGAAGAAGCACTTTCCGTCCACGGAATCCACCTGTCACGGACACGCTGGTCCTACTTGATCAATGGCACCGGAAGCCTGGTGACAGATCAGGAACTGCTAAAGGCCATAGCCGAGTACGTTTTCGCCGTACCCGCCACTTATCTGTGTGATCTAAACAGTGAGACACCCCCTGAAGTAGAAGCGCGTATGGAATTCCTTGTGCAGATGCGCAAGCTCAAGGTGAAGAACTTTGCCGCGAGAAACTTGGGGGCCACCTCGCCAGAAATGCTGAGGACGATCACCAGGATCATTGATGCATCGATCAACGGCGAGGAGGAAGACTGAATGGGCCTCCCGCCGGTCGCAGAAAAGGTCCAAGAGCTATGCGGAGACGGCACGACGTCGATGCAGGAAGTTGTCGACCGCTTGACCCTGATCTGTGAGAAGCCGATCAATCTGATCGAGTACAAGGAGTCCTGGGGCGCCTTGACGGCCTTCAAGGCCGAATTTGAAGATCGCATTAACGTCTATTTCCCGCCGCAGGAGTCGATGCAGTACAAACTTCACTGCATCTACCATGAGCTGGGGCACATATATCTCGAGAGCTTTCGGACTCCCTTGGCTCTGCCGGATCTTTCGGAAGAGATGTTGCGGGAAACGGCGGACGCAATCAGCGTTACCTGCCGGTCCGTGCCGAATCATCCTGTCGAACGATGGGTAGAGGACTTCGCTTTCGAGATGTCAAAGATGACGCGTGCACGCAGCTCGTCCGATCCTGCTCCTTTCCTGTAGAGCATGAAACATTTTCTCTTTGCGCTGCTGAGTGCCCTCTGCCTCCTTCGGATCCCCTCGGTGGTTAAGGTGGCGGAATCCCGAACGTCGTGGTTGGCATCGATGTTCGGCCTCGTGGCGCTTTATGTCCTGGGAACTGTTACACCGCTAGCGGCCATCGACAGCTACCTCGGTGGCGTCAACGTGACGAACCTGCTTCAGGCCATCTTCGCGCTGCTGGCGATCTTCTTCTTCAACGACAGCGTGCGGCGGTTAGCGAACGTACCAGTTAGATGGACCTACTACGCTCCGTTGCTGAGCATTCCGATCATGGTTGTCAGCTTCGCCTTGATTGAGGGCAAAGCTCCAACGTCTGCCGACTTCATTGACCACCGCATGGACCAGCTCGCAACTGCCACGTACAGCGGTACGTACATGCTCGCGCTGCTATTCACCGTGCTCAGGATTATCTACATGCTTCGATACAAGGCGAAGGGCCTTTACGCAACATTCTCAGCGGGTCTGCTAGTGGTTGCGGCGGCTTGCTCGTGCCACATTGCATACGTACTGTTGTTCCACTTCTCGCCCTGGCATGCCTTCGCTCGGGCGATCGGAGCTTGGTTTGACCGTCTTTTTTATGCTGGCCTCTCGGTGACGGCTGCGGGATGGTTGATTCTTTTCCTGTCGAAGCAGCTGCCGAAGTTGCGGCTCTGGATGATGGATGCGCTCTGGCTTGCTGCCCTGAGGATCCGGGTACATGCAGATCATTCCCGAGTCAGTCCGGCGTGGGACCTTTTCAATGAGACGCTGGAAAATGCGGTCTACAAAAGCCTCATTGTTCTGCACAACTACCAGCGGGGGAACATGACGACATTCCCGGAGTCTGTTCAGGGCAGGATCAGCCATATCGAGGCAAAGCTGGACGCGCAGGTCTAGCCTTGCTCGGTCAGAATCGTTTTGCTGATCCAACTCGTGAGTTCGTTGGTGAAGGTAGGAGGCGACGCATTCCACTCCTGGGTATGATGCGCCTCAGGTAGGGAAATCAGGGTGACGGTGTCCGGATTCGAGCGTTGGAACGCTGCCGAGATTTCCCAGGGAACCTCCTGATCCGCCCTGGAGTGCAAGACCAGCGTCGGGACTGCCACCCTGTTAGGTACACCGACCCATTCAAGGGCATTGAAGTTGATCGGTTCCTCCAGCCCGATCATCCTCGCGAATGGGGGAGCCTGCAGCAGGGATATGACAAGGCCGGCCCCTGCCGCCGGCACGCCGGCCCGCGCGGCCCCTGCTGTGATGGTTTTACGCCAGCTGGTGACCGGCCCTACCAGGACAATCCCGACGATCCGGTCCCGGTAGGCGCTGCACTCCGCTGTGAGCAGGGCAATGGTCCCACCCATTGACCAGCCCGAGAGGATGATTCGCTGCGCTCCGTGAAACACGGCGTAGGCCACAGCGCTTTCCACGTCACGCCATTCTGTTTGCCCAAGGTGGCTTGATTCGGCCTGTGGGGGACTGACCTCCAGGTCACTGCGGAATGACGGGACCAAGGAGGTAAATCCCAGGGGACTGAAAGCGTGGACGTCACGGAACATAATCGAGCGGTCAGTCCAGCTGCCATGGATATGGATTACCCATGTGTCTGGCGTTTGTCCAAGGAACAGCCATGCAGGCGCTGCACCGAAGTCTGTGGGGATTTGCACCTCCTCGAAGCCTCCGGCCACTGCAGCGGGTTCGAAGAAGACGTCGGGGGTCCAGTCGACCACGGGCCCCAGTGACGCCGGCGCGGACTCCGGCGGATGGATCCGCCGCTCCACGTACTTTCGATCCTCATCGATCAGCGTTACCTCGCCGACTCTCGTGTAGCGATCTGTCACAGGGTCGAACACGCCAAAGTCGCCTTGGGCTTTCGTGTAGTCGTCCAAATCGATGCGAACTCTGCGGCCATCATCTGTCAGTTCGGCCCGGCGGTAGTCCTTTGGTCCCCTTTTGACGATCTTGCGGGCCATGACAACGGCGAACCCAGATAGTGCGGCCACCGGTACAAGGAACGCCAGGCCGACCAGCCCGCGCCGTGTCGTCAGCATTAGGTCTTTCCCTCCAGCGCCGGCCAGGAAGAGCAACGGAGCCCAATTATCGTAACGTTCACACAGTTACTGACCTATGAACATGTCCGCTACAAGCTTCACACATGTTCACTACACGCGTGTATCGTTGTGGGAGCCAATCGATAGCGGGGGTTCGAAGGGGGATTCACATGCAACGGAAGTCGCTCGACTTCGTCGCACTGATCCTGGTCCCCTGCCTCTTGTTCGGGCTGGTTTTCTCCATACTCTTGCTCCTTGCCCCAGTTAAGGGCGCCGCTGCTGACTGCGGCCCAACCGTCTCAGTGGCCTTCAATGGCAACACCAAAGTGGATGGCTATTCCCAGGAGCAGTTGAAGAATGCTGCGGCGATCCTGAGCGCCGGCAAGGCGCGGGATCTGTCGGTAAAGGGCCAGATGATCAGCCTCATGGTGGCCCTGGGGGAGTCGGGGCTGCGTGCTTTGGACTACGGCGACGGACCCGGTCCGGACTCCCGGGGGTTGTTCCAGCAGCGCGACAACGGCGCGTGGGGCTCCTACGCGGACCGCATGGACCCGACCATCAGCGCCACGAACTTCATCAAGGCCTTGCAGAAGGTCGAGGGCTGGGAGCTGCTGGAGCCGACCATCGCCGGCAACAGGGTCCAACGCAACGCAGACCCTTACCACTACCAGAAGTACTGGCCGGAGGCGGTCAAGCTCGTCCAGGCACTCTCGGACGGGAAGTTCTCGCTGGAAGGCGGCGACTGCGCCGTCCCGGGGAAGTCGGGTGCCGGGGATGACGACTACCCGTGGAAAGACTCTCCGACCTGGGTGCAGGTCGGAGCCAACGACGCCAGTACTTCACCGCTGAACTTCTACTACCGGGAGTGCGTGGACTTCGCGCTGTGGCGGGTGAACCAGCAGATGGGGTCCACCGGCGAGCCGTTCAAGTTCCTCAACGGCAACTTCCGCCCGGACGGCCAGCGCCTTGGCTCGGCACTGACGTGGAAGGCCGGCTGGGACGCCAAAGGCTGGCCAACCGGTCCCGTCCCCCGGGTCGGGGCGGTCGTCTGGTACGCGCCAGGGGCTGGGGGAGCGGACCCCACCTTCGGTCACGTCGCCGTGGTGAAGGAAGTCAAGGACAACGGGACCTACGTCGAAGAGGGCTACAACGGCAACCCGCCCCCGGATGACCACAACTACTACACCCGGACCGTCAGCAACACCGTTCCGTCAGCGTTCCTGTACCTGCCCACCCAAGAGGAGAAGAAATGAAGAAGCCCCTGGCCCTCATCGCAGTAGCCCTGCTCTGCGCCGGCTGCGCACCGGCTGCGAACACCACGCCGGCACCGGCAGAATCGACCGCCACGCCTTCCGCGCCCGTTTCGTTGAGCGCCAGCAGCGGCCCGCAGGCTCCCGGCGGCACGGCTCCGGCCACGATCGGCATCACCTGGGATCAGGCGAGTAAGGACGCGGCCGTGGACGTCGCCGAGAAGGCCATGGCCGATTTTGCCCGCCCTGGTCTGGCGGAAAAGCAGTGGGCTAACGATCTTGCCCGCTGGCTGACGCCACAGGCCACCGCCGATTACTTAGCCGTGGACCCGGCCAACATTCCCGCCAGCCGCGTCACCGGCCCGGCCACGCTGAGCGTCGATGAAGCCAATGGCTACGGCGTCATGGCAGCTGTACCGACCGACGCCGGGACCTACACGGTGCAGCTGCTCCGCACGGGCAGGGAAGCCCCGTGGAAGGTCAACCGTTTCACGCCCCCCTCGTCCTAAAGCGCCGGAACTCCCCCATCTCACACACGTAAGGAAGAAGCCCATGAGCACCACATCAACCGAGGTCCTGGCCTTTCCAAACATCAGGGCCATCGTCCGGGACAACGGAACCGCCGAGATCGTCGTCGCCGGTAACTCCCGTATCGTCCCTGCCGGGCAGTCCCTGCAGGATCTTCGCACCAACGCCCTGGCCCTCGTCGTGGGCGAGGCACAGACGCTTAACCGTCCCGTCAGGGTCCAGATCGAGGATCCCGAAGGACACGGTGAACTGATCGTGCACCCGGACAACAGGATTGAATCCGTCTCCTACAAGGCGCGCCCCGCCCGCCGCCGGGCAGAAGCACCCGGAACCGCGCCCGAGGCGCCAGCTCCCATCGTCATTGATACCGTGCCTGCTCCTGCACCTGAGCCTGCTGCGGCGCCGGCAGAACCCACGGCTGCAGCCGCCGCGGCGGTGGACCGCCAGCCGTGGCCCCCCAATCCCGTCGCGTCAGAGACGACACCAGCGCCGACCTCGGAGCCTGAAACGGCAGTGGTCACGGAGGAAGCCCCGGTGACCCGGCGCAGCTTGAAGGAAACCTCCTTCCTGGTCAGCGCGCCGGTCCTGGAACCGGCCACCCAGGGCTGGCGGGGTGCCCTCACGCGCCTCGGCTTCCGGATGGACCCCTCCGCCGAAGAGCTCTCCGAGCGGGAAGATATCCGCACGGTCAGCCAGCACTGGCCAGGTCCCCGGACCATTGCCGTGGTCAACCGCAAGGGCGGGGCGAACAAGACCCCCACTGTGGTCATGCTCTCGGCCATCCTCGCCCGCTACAGCGGGGCCGCCACCGTCGCCTGGGACAACAACGAATCCCAAGGCACCCTGGGGTGGCGGACCGAAAAGGGCGCCCATGACCGGAGTGTCCTGGACCTGATTGATTCCTCGACCGAACTGCTCTCCCCGTCAACGAACGCCGCCGAGATTGCCAAGTTCGTCCACCACCAGACCGCAGACAAGTTCGATGTCCTGCGCTCGGACGAGAACGAAGAAGGCGACCACGAAGTCACCGCTGAGGAAGTCGACATCGCCCACCAAGTCCTCACCCGCTATTACCGGCTGGTGGTCATGGACTCCGGCAACACCGCCCGGGCGGCTAACTGGCGCCGGATGATCCACCACACCAACCAGCTCGTTGTGCCTGTAACGGCCATTGAGGACCGCGCGGAAGCCGCCCGGCTGACGCTGCAGACCCTCGAATCCCGTGGCGGCCACGACGCCGAGCTGGCCCGCAACGCTGTTGTCATCGTCTCTGAGTCCACCGACGCGAAGCGCGCCATGTCAGGGGACGCGTTGAAGCGGGCCAAGGACGAGGCCCAGCGGATTGCGGACGGCTTTGAACCGTTCGTCCGGGCCGTCGTCCGGATTCCCTACGACCCGGCACTGGTCAACGGCCCCATCCGCTACGAAGCCCTCCAGCCCGCCACCCAACGGGCATGGCTGGCCGCCGCGGCCGCCGTCGCCAAAGGCTTCTAAACCCACCCACCATCCGGACTTTCGAAAGGAGGAACCATGCAACAGTCCCTGAACCCCTGGATCACCAGCCCCACCACCGACACTGCTGAACAGGAAACGCCGGATACATACATGCCGCCAACGGCAGTCATCAGTGCGCCTTTAAAGGGAATGGTGGAACCCGACGCAGCCGACCGGCTGTCCCGCCGCACCATGACCGTTTCCGCCGCGTTATGGATCATCGGCGCCCATGGGGGAGCAGGCGAAAGCACAATCGCGGACCTCCTAGGTGCACGCGCCACCGATCACTGCTGGCCCGTCCTCCAGAACGGAAGCAAACCCCGGGTCCTGCTGGTCTGCCGCGCAGACATGCGCGGCCTCACAGCCGCAAGGAACGCCTTGACCCAATGGGTGTCAGGAGCCACACCGAAAGCTGACTTACTCGGCCTCGCGATCCTGGCGGACGCACCGGGAAAGACTCCCAAAGCGCTGCGTGACTTCGCCGCGATCGTCGGCGGGGGAGCGCCCCGGCTCTGGGCCCTGCCCTGGGTCGAGGCATGGCGGATCGGAGACACCACGGCCCCGTCGTCCCGCGAATACCAACGCTTCATCACCGACATGGCCGCCCTGGCGCTCGACAACACATCAACCACCCACTGAAAGGTCTCACCATGAACTACTTCTCCGCACTTGCAACCAGCGTCATCCCTAACCCCACTCCGACCATCCCTGCAGAGGCAGACGGGCTGCTCCTGGTCCTGAACTGGGCCTCCGGTATCGGCCTGGTCCTCGGCGTCCTTGGCGTGATCATCGTCGGCATCGGCATGGTCATCCAGCTCCAGCGAGGCGAAGGCGCACAGGCCATCGGCAAGCTCGGCTGGGTCCTCCTTGGCTGCATCATTATCACCGGTGCCGCCGGCATCGTCCGCGCCTTCGTCTAAGCCAGCACCAACAACGGGAGGTTCACCATGAGCCAGTCAACAGAGAGCACCACCGCAAGCAATCCGTTCACCAAGCCCGGTTTCATCATCGCTGCCGCGCTGGTGGTCGCGCTGATCGCAGCAACCATCATCATTTTTCTCCTCCCCAAGGGCCAGGGAAACGCGCAGCCGGCCCCTGCCCCGGCAGAAACCAGCGGTTCAGCCACTGTCAGCCCCAGTGCTTCAGCTGGGGCTGACAAGAGCGTCTGCGGGCTTCCCGGCAGCAGCGAAACTGCACTTGGAACCGCGCCACAGTCCAAGTGGGAGTTGCTGGGAACCATGGCTGTTCCCGCAGATCCGTCAACGGCAGGCCCTGGAACGGTCGCCCCGGATGGTCTGAGGTCCTGCTTTGCCCAGTCCCCGACAGGAGCCCTCTATGCGACGGCAAACATCTGGGCATCGTCGTTCAATGGCTATGCCAAAGAGGTCTACCTGGACCTATCTGCTGACAGCCCTTCGCGGGACAAAGCTGTGCAGGCCATCCAGGAAGGCAAGGACGTCGGTGGAGGCACCTCACTGAAAGTTCAAATTGCCGGCTTCATAATCCATTCCTACACTCCCGAAGTAGCAGTCGTTGAGCTCGCTTTCAAGACCGCAGATGGCGGATACGGCGCTCTCTCAACGTCCCTGCTTTGGGAAGACGGCGACTGGAAAATGGATATCCCAGCCGCTGGCGGCGGCGCAGTTCGGGAACTCAGCGACCTGAGTTCATTTATCCCCTGGGCTGGCGTCTGACATGGCAGAAAAGGAATGCGAAGTTTGGAACGTCGTCTGTATGGGCGAACAGCGCCTCGGCAATGTTGCGGCAGGGATCGCGGACGACGCGATCACCAATCTGGCTAAGGCCATCATGGAGGGCATGAGCCAGATGGTGACGACACTGTCTACCTTCTGGATTTCAATGCCCACCGTGAACTTGGCCAGCCAGGACGGCAGCACACCAAGCCCCGTTGTCTCTGCGGTAAACAGCGAACTGATGCCCTGGACGCTGACACTGGCAGTTCTCGCCGTGATCCTCGGCGGTATCCGGATGATCTGGGAACAGCGCGGAGCACCGCTGAAAGACCTGCTCCGTTCGCTGCTAACGCTGACTCTGGTGTCCGGCCTTGGACTGGGTGTTATCTCGATTCTGGTGGTCGCGGCCGATGCTTTTTCTGTCGCCATCATTGAGCGTTCCACGGACGGTAAAGGCTTCGCTCAGTCAATGAATGTCCTCGTCATGACCGGCCAGACGGACGTTGGGGTGTTCATCCTCATCGTCATGGGCCTGATCGGGCTGATTGCTTCACTGGTCCAGATCGTCCTGATGGTCGTCCGCAGCGGCATGCTCGTGATCCTCGCGGGCATCCTGCCCACTACCGCCGCGTTCACAAACACGGAGATGGGCAGGCAGTGGTTCCAGAAGGCGGTTGGCTGGACCATCGCCTTCATCCTCTACAAGCCCGCGGCAGCGATCGTGTACTCGGTCGCTTTTCTCTTGATGGGCAATACCAGCGGGCAGGACGCCCTGGTTGGCTCGATCACAGGCTTCACCCTGATGATCGTTGCCCTCTTCGCGCTTCCGGCATTGATGCGGTTCGTCACGCCGATGGTCGGTGCCGTCGCCTCGGGCAGCGGAGCAGCCGCAGGAGCAGCCGTTGGTGCGATGGCCACCGGTGCAGTGTCCCTGGGTCGCGGCGGCAGCGGACGAGGCAATGCCGCGCCAATCCCCGCGACAACAAGCACTACGGCCAGTACGCAGAGCACTTCCGCCGGTGCTTCGCCGAAAGGCAGTGACGGAGCGTCTGGTCCGCGGGGCGGTGGAGGTCAGCCGACCCCCGGTGTTACGGGTCCGGGCGGAGCCGCTGGCGCTGCGGCCGCGAGCAAAGCAGGCTCCGCAGGAGCAGCGGCAGGGGCAAGCGGCGGGGCAGCAGCAGTTGGCCCGGCCGGCATGGCTCTAGCCGCCGGGGCACAGGTAGCTACCAAGACGTCACAGGCAATCGAAAAGGCCGCGCAGGATTCAACCGGGGAGGGCCCCAGTGGCAGCAATTAACACCGAATACAAGGAACCGTCCTACGGCAATTGGCGCGTGCCGCGCTCCGCCGGCCTGGGCAACCTCGGTGCCATTGGCACCGGGATTGTCATGGCCGGCCTGTTGCTGGGCATCACCACCTTCGCTATCTGGGGCCTGTTCCCGGGCCTCGCTGTCCTCGCCCTTGCCGGGGCCAGCGCCCTGTTGCTGACAGTCAAGGACAAGCACGGCCAGTCCGTTGTAGACCGCTTCGGCACCCGCACGGCCTTCCGGCTTTCCAAGTCCACTGGTACGAACCTCTACCGCTCCGGCCCTTTGGGCGTGACGGAGTGGGGCATGTACCAGCTGCCTGGTCTGGCCGCGAAGTCGACCCTGTACGAGTTCGCCGACTCCTACAAGCGCCCGTTCGCCATGCTGCACGTGCCAGCCACCAGCCATTTCACCGTCATCTTCTCCACCGAACCCGATGGAGCCTCCCTGGTGGACCCTGAGCAGGTCGACGCGTGGGTCGCCAACTGGGGAGGCTGGCTCGCCGACCTTGCCGACGAAGCCGGCCTGGACGCCGCAGCCGTCACGGTGGAGACCGCACCAGATTCCGGGTACCGGCTCCGGAACGAAGTCGAGATGAACATCGACCCGAACGCACCGGAATTTGCCCAGGCCATTCTCCGCGAGGTCGTAGACACCTACCCGGAGGGATCGGCAACGGTCCGCGCCTGGGTGTCCCTGACCTTCAACGCCTCCCTGCGGTCCGGGTCAAAGAAGCGCACGCCTGAAGATGTTGCCCGGGACCTCGCCTCCCGGATCCCCGGGCTGTCAGCCCGGCTGCAGTCCACCGGTGCCGGTATCGCCCGTCCGATGTCGGCGCAGGACCTCTGCGAGGTCGTCCGTATCGCCTACGATCCCCCCGCCGCGCTGATCATCGACGAGGCCCACGCCGCCGGTTCCCCCGTTGCCTTGGCCTGGGGTGAGGTCGGCCCCACCGCGACGCAGGCGAACTGGGATGACTACCGCCACGATTCCGCGTTCTCTGTCTCCTGGACGATGACGGGTGCGCCCCGGGGTTCCGTGAACTCCTCGGTCCTGTCCCGGCTGCTCGCCCCGCACGGGGACATTGACCGCAAACGGGTATCCCTGCTCTACCGTCCGATGGATTCGGCAACGGCCGCCACCGTGGTCGAGCGGGACCAAAACAACGCCAACGTCCGCATCACCTCCGGAACCCGGCCCAGTGCCCGCGCCCTGGTCGATGCCCGTTCCGCCGTGCAGACCGCCCAGGAAGAAGCCCGCGGCGCCGGCCTGGTGAACTTCGGCATGGTCGTCACCGCCACAGTGACCGATAGGGAACGGCTGCCTGATGCCGTGGCCGCCATTGAACAGACTTCCGGTACTGCCCGGGTGCTGTTGCGCCGCGCCTACGGCGCGCAGGACACCGCGTTCGCGGCGTCCCTGCCGCTGGGTCTGGTCCTGCCGAAGCACAGCATGGTGCCCTCCGAGATCAAGGACGCGCTCTAATGGCCCGCATGAATGTCTTCGCACGCCCCGCTCAAAAGACCACCAAACCGGCTGCACCGAAGAAGATCGAAAAGCAGACCCGCGAATCCGGGCCGGGTGCCCGCGGATGGGGTGGACGTGGCGGCGGCATGGCCCAGCTCGTCCCGTCCGTGAAGGAGTACCGGGGAACCACTGTCCAGGTCTGCGGCCTGTGGCCGTTTTCCTCCGGCGCGTCCTCACCCATGATCGGCGTCCCGCTTGGCCGTCACGAGGAAACCCAGGCCACGATCTGCTGTGACCCGATCAGCTGGTTCCAGCGCGCACGGCTCATTTCCAACCCCTCCGCTTTCATCCTCGGCAAACCCGGGCTGGGCAAGTCCACACTGGTCCGCCGCATGTTCCTGGGCCTTGCCGCCCAAGGCGTCAACCCACTGGTTCTCGGGGACTTGAAAGGCGAGCACGTCAAAGCCGTCGAAGCTCTCGGCGGGCAGGTCATCAAGCTCGGCCGCGGCGTCGGATACTTGAACATTCTCGACCCGGGCCAGGCCGTCGAAGTAGCCCAACTCCTCGAGGACCACGGGCACCACGAAGCGGCCACCCGGGTCCGGGCCGACGCGCACGGCCGCCGGCTGAACATGATCGTCTCCCTCATCACCATCAGCCGGAACAACCCGCCCACTGACCAGGAACAAACCATCCTGGACCGGGCCCTGCGGGTCCTCGATGACCGGTTTGATGGCGTCCCGGTCCTGAAAGACCTCCTGGATGTCATTGTGTCTGCCCCGGATGAGCTGCGGCAGGTTGCGCTGGACCGTGGCGACATGAACGTCTACCTGCAGGAGACCCGGGCGCTGGAAGCAACCCTGCTGGGCCTGACCGGGGGAGGGAAGCTGGGCGAAATCTTTTCCTTGCAGACCACCAGCCCGATGAAGCGTGACCGCGCCGTGGTCTTCGACGTCTCCAGCATCGACGAGACCGAGACTGACCTGCAGGCCGCCGTGCTGCTGGCGTGCTGGTCCTACGGCTTCGGAACGGTGAACGTTGCCAACGCCCTGGCGGACGCCGGCCTGGAGCCGCGGCGGAACTACTTCGTAGTCTTGGATGAGTTGTGGCGGGCGCTGCGCTCCGGCAAGGGCATGGTGGACCGGGTGGACGCCCTCACCCGCCTGAACCGGTCCGTCGGCGTCGGGCAGATCATGATTTCCCACACCATGTCCGACCTGCTGGCCCTACCGGCAGAAGAGGACCGGATGAAAGCCCGCGGGTTCGTCGAGCGCTCCGGCATGGTGATCTGCGGCGGTCTGCCCGCCTCGGAGATGCCGCTGCTGACCTCAGCGATCCCCCTTTCCCGGCAGGAGCAGCAAAAGCTCATCTCCTGGCAGGACCCGCCCGCCTGGGACTCACGCGGCCTCGACGTCGAACCCCCGGGCCGGGGCAAGTTCCTCATCAAAGTCGGCGGCCGTCCCGGTATCCCCGTCCAGATCGGGCTGACCTCCATCGAGAAGAACGACGGCCTGAACGACACCGACACCCGTTGGCATCCACCCGCGGAAACGCTCATGGAACCGGCAGCACCAACGCCGCCGACAGAAGGAGGCGCGCTGTGAGTGCACCGAACCGCAAAGGAATGGGCCTCGAAGATGCCCTGCTGGTCTGGCTGGCCATCGGCGCCATCGTCGTCTTTGGCGGCGGCACCTACGCGGCCGCCCACCTCGGGTCCTGGATGGCAGGCATTGACGCCCCGCCTGCCCACCCGATTGACCTGGTCGCCGGGCTCATCAAGGGCAAGGTGCCCTGGCCAACCGAAGCCACGGTCGCGGCGTGCCTCATGGCCAGCCTGATACTGGTTCTGGCGATCGTCGTGCTGGTTGCCTGGCGGAAAGGCGCATCGAAGCGTGCCCGCGTCGACAAGGCCGCCCGCTACCTGGGCCGCGGCAAGTCCCTCGCAGCGTTCTCCGAAAAGGGAGCACAGGCCAAGGCAGAGCGGCTGGGTATAAAGGACACCCCGGGGATCGTAGTGGGCAAGGTGGTCTCCACCGGTCAAAAGTTCGTCCAGTCATGGGAAGACCTCAGCCTCGATATCTGGGGACCACGAACGGGTAAGTCGACCTCCCGGGTGATGCCGGCGATCCTGGACGCGCCCGGAGCTGTTGTCTCGACGTCGAACAAGCGTGACGTCGTGGACGGTACCCGTGGCGTCCGCGAGGACGTGGCCCCGGTGTGGGTGTTCGATCCGCAGAAGATCGCCCAGGAAGACGCCCACTGGTGGTGGAACCCGCTCTCTTACGTCACCGACGAAGAGAAGGCCTACAAACTCACCCAGCACTTCTCGGTCGGTTCCCGGGTGCCGGGGTCAAAGCCGGACGCCTACTTCGATCCCAAAGCCGAGGACATTCTCTCTTCGTACTTCCTCGCGGCCGCCCTGGGCGATTTGCCGATCACGCAGGTCTACCTGTGGGTGACGGAGCAGGTCAGCCAGGAACCCATCGAAATCCTCCGGGAGCATGACTACGAGCTGCAGTACAAGGGCCTGGAGTCCACGCTGAAGCTGGCTGACAAGCAGCGCGACGGTATCTTCGGCACCGGCGAGAAGATGATCCAGTGCCTCAAGAGTCGGAACACGCTCCGCTGGGTCGCCCCGACCGGCGGCGCAAGCGTGGCCAGTGATGCCCGCCGGCAGTTTGACCCGCACGCCTTCGCTGCCTCTCAGGAGACGATCTACATCCTCTCCAAGGAAGGGGCCGGCTCAGCCGCCCCGCTCACCACGGCACTGACCGTGGCTATCGCTGAGGCGATGGAGGAACGGGCAGAGCGCAGCGGCGGCCGACTGCCCAAACCGGCCTTGTTCGCCCTCGATGAGCTGGCGAACGTGGTCCGTTGGGCCGGCCTGCCGGACCAATTCAGCCACTACGGCTCCAAGGGCCTGATCGTCATGGGCATCCTGCAGTCCTGGTCTCAGGGCGTCGAACTCTGGGGCGAAGCGAACATGCGGAAGATCTGGTCAGCCGCGAACGTCAAGGTCTATGGCGGCGGCGTCGCGGAAGAAGGGTTCCTCCGCGCCCTCTCGGACCTGATTGGGGACTACAGCTACATCAACGTTTCCGTGTCATCAGGGAAGTCTGGGTCCAGCCGCTCCCGCCAGGAGTCCAAGGAGCGCATCTTCGATGTCTCCAATCTGGCGGAGCTGGACCGCGGCCGCGCCGTTATCCTCGCCTCCGGCGCCCCCGCCACATTGGTCCGGACAATGCCCTGGTACACAGGGCCACACAAGGACGCTGTCGAAGCGTCCATCAAGAAGTACAGCCCGCAGCCAGAGGAAGAACCAGTACCGGTAGCAGCGGCGCCGGTCGCAAATCCATGGGTGACCGGGTAGGGGAGTAGGGCATGACTATCGGGATTGGCCGGTTCAGTGAAGCCCCCACCTCGGACGTCGAGGAAAGTGGCGCTAAGGCCGGGGAGCAGCAGAAGCCCCCGCAGTTGGTCTACGGCTCTGCCGAAGAGTTCCTGCACGAGCAAATGCTCCCAACTTACGTCCGCGATGTTGACGGGCGCGCTGCAAAATGGTGCCTCGAATGGTATTTCCACCCGGAAGCTGTGTCCCGGGTGGAAGCGTTGTGGCGGGCTTGGGAACATCTAAGACTCGACGGAGCCACTGGCATCAGTGTGTGGTTCAAAGACCATGCAGACCACCATATGAGTGTTCTTTTAGACCCTCGCGGGCCGTTCTATAAATGCGATATGCAAAAGCACCGCGACCCCGAGCATCTGGAGCCCAAAAAGGCCCCGGCTGGGTGGTTCCCCGATGTTCAGACTATTCCTGCCTGACAGGGATGGCTGCAGGATGACCTAGGATCGAAATAAAAATCTGGGCTGGAACCAGTTATAGGTTTCCAGCCCAGATTTTGTTTTGTTCTGGTTCTAGTGAGCGGCTTCGTATTTCTCTACGACTTCCGCCTGGATACGACCGCGCGTGTTTACCGGGATGCCATTTTCAGCCGCCCACATCCGTACCGCTTTGGCGGCCGGGCCGCCGTGCCCGGACTTAGTACGGGATGTAGGACGGCCCCGTCCGCCGGATACCTTGCGTCCAACCTGGGTAAAGCGGGCCAGGGCGTCACGCAGTTCCTTGGCGTGGCCCTCATTGAGGTCAATTTCGTAGTCACTGCCGTCGAGTGCGAAAGATAATGTTTCGGTCGCTTCCGAGCCGTCGATATCATCTTCCAGCAGCACGACTGTCTTTTTTGCCATGAATTAAGGCTAGCAGTCCAGAGCCCAACCGGATTTCCTAAGAACCATTGCCCAGTCAGAAACTCAGCACCATCAGGAAGAAGCCTTGGCTTTAGGAGTAAATCTCAAGGGAAACGCCGAACGTAGCTGAACCCGGGGAGGCAAGCAGTCCATAGTTGGGGTCAATCCGGGTTATCCACGGCTGGAGTTCGGGAGCCATTGGGGTAGCTCGCCTCAGCAGCCGTAGCGGTGGATAAGCCATCAAGATTGTCCCCCGGCTGTGGGCAGCGGTACTAATTGTCCAGACAGTCTCTGGACAATTGTGCAACAGGCTGTTGCACAACTGCCAAGCACCCGCCCCCGCAAGCTCATCACGGCGTCCGCTGTCAGGTTTGAGTCTGAGACTGTCCTCCAGGCATGTGCAGGAACTGCCTTCCGGACCCTATTCTGACCCTCTTTTCCTTGCTGACTGCTGTCAGGTTGGGGTGTGCCCTTGCGTGAGGTCTCCCTTGGTGATCGGCTTCGCTGCGTCCTTTGAACGACGAGGCCTTTCAAAGTTGAAGCTTGCAGGTACGTCTTCTTTTACAGGTAGCCCCAGCGCCTTGGCTTGGCTCGCGCAGGGCCTTTCAGCATCTGAGGGTGCTGCGACGAGCGTCACGCCAGCTGATTGGCGTGGGCAGAATGATCACATCACTTTGTTCCAGCCCAATGTGTGCCAGCAACGAGCACTGCGGTGGTGGCCAGGGCGGCGCGCACTGTGTTGGAAGTCGTCCAGCGGCGACGGTAAACCGCCCAAAAAGCTGCGCCTTCTCGTTCGAGCCTCCGGTTAAGTGGGACGTTTACCCCGAGGGTCACTATCGTGCTGGCCAAGGATGCCCCTGCAATGACCAGGTCGGTGACGGCACCGCGTGGCGCTGCTGTTACGGCTAATCCGGTGGCTGCTGCGGCGGCGAATCCGAAGACCAGGATAAACGGGCCTCGCTCGGCCGCGCGGTTGATGCTGACCATTGCGGCGGTGGCGTCCCGTTCGCTGAGGCGTCCAAGCGCTGGCATGACCATTGTTGAGAATGCTGCGTATACGCCGCCAACCAGCCCGGCTCCTACGACTGTAACTACCTGGATCATGACCAGTCCCCGGAGTTTGCTGTCCGTTGCGCGTATGCGTTGAGCGGTGAAGCGGGTCGGTCTAGTAATTGTGCGATGTCATCGGTTATCGAGGCGTTTCGCCCATCAAGGATCTCTGTGAAGAGCCGGGCAAGTGGCTCGGCTTCTTGTGCTGGTACTCCGTCGGCGGCGAGATCGTGGACGAAGGTCGGCACATCGACCTCTTCGAACGTGATCGGTCGATCACAGGCGTGGGCGAGGATGGCGGCGGCTTGAGTGAAGGTCAGCAGTTCAGGGCCTGATAGCTCATAGGTGGAATCTTTAGGTGGTGTGCGGGTCAGTGCGACTACCGCTGCGTCGGCTACGTCGTCAAGATCGACGAATGCTTCAGGAACGTCAGGGGCCGGCAGCCGCAGTCGACCGCGGCGGACGGGGCCGGCGAGGAAGTGCTCGGAGAAGTTCTGCTGAAACCATGAACAGCGCAGAACCGTGGTCGCCACGCCGCCCTCCCGCAGGGCTGCCTCGCTTGCCCGGGCCCCTTCCTCGCCACGGCCCGAAAGCAGCACAAGCCGCTCAAGGCCTTCGGTGGCCGCTATCCGGCCGAGGGCTTCCATCTTTTCCGGTACTCCGGGGAAGGCGAGGTCGGGTGTGAAGCAGACATACGCACCAGTGGTGCCGCGGAGGGCGGGGGCCCACGTGGAGCTGTCATCCCAGTCGAAGCCGGTGCGGCGGGAGGCGGGCAGCGCCGGTAGCGCGGCGGCGGCCAGGCGGGTAAGGACGCGGGTGCCGGAGCGACCAGCGCCACCGAGGATAAGAGTAGTCATGCATCCAGTGAACAGGCAGAACGGTAGACGCGGAATGGGTAAAGCTCGCCCTTACCTTTGTCATCGTCTAGAGTTCGTCGAGTGGACCCTCTGACGCATTTCTTCGACGGCCCTCGCGCGGTAGGGGCCTTCGCTCTCTCGATGCATATGAGCGCTCCTTGGGGGGTCAACGTTTGTGACAACGCTGCCCTTACCGTTCTTGCGGTTACCAAGGGCCGGGCCCGCGTCGACGGCACCCTACTCCAGTTCGGAGATGTTGCCCTCATACGTGGCCCTGAGCCCTACAGCGTGACGGATGCCGCCGGCAACGCACCCTCAATTGAGATCGGCCCCGGCCAGCGCTGCACCAGCCTCGATGGCCGGGACCTCCGCGACGAGCTTAGGCACGGTATCCGCCGATGGGGCAACGCCGCGGACGGAGAGACAGCGCTGCTCATTGGCACCTACGAACGTCCCGACGAGGCTGGTGGACTCGTTACTCGTGCCCTTCCCCGACTTGCCATCGTCCAGAGTGAACATGCTGACGGCGCCCTTGTCAGCCTGCTCGCAAACGAGCTCGCACACAATGACCCCGCGGCTCAGGTAGTCGTCGATCGCCTGCTCGACGTGCTCGTCGTCGGCACCATCCGCCGCTGGCTCAACAGTACCGACCGCCCTGCCGAGGGCACTTGGCTCACCTGCAATGATCCGCTAATAGTGCGCGCCCTCGAGTGCCTGCATGCAGAACCCGCAGCACCCTGGACAGTGGAGAGTCTCGCCCGCCGCGTAAACACCTCGCGCGCCTCATTAGCCGCCCGCTTTCGGACAAGCGTCGGTGAACCACCCATGGCCTACCTCACCCGCTGGCGCCTCACGCTCGCTGGCGATCTGCTCCAGGCCCCGGGCTCCACAGTCTCAGGCGTGGCCCGGACCGTCGGCTACTACAACGCCTACGCATTCAGTACAGCTTTCAAGCGTCAGGTAGGGACAACGCCGACGGAATATCGCCAGCGCCGCCCCACACTCTCGCCAGGACCCGTCCCTCTCAAGGAATCGTCCCATCAGGGATCATTCATCTGACTCATTGTGTTTAACCCCCCGTTCGAATCGCTAAGTATGGGAGGGGTGCCCCTCTAACTCGGTGCCTCGGACCGTCCCGATGAGACCGTTTGCCTGGTACTTCTCGTGGTCACCTCAGAGGCATAGCTTGAACTCACCGTCCTGCTTAACCGCGATATTTCTGCTGCTGCCAAGGAGCCCCACGTCCACGAGACGACCGCTGACCACCCCGTCACCGCTGCCGTCCTGGCCGGCCCCCGTTGGGCTCGGCCGGGCGCCGGCTGCTGCCGAACCCAATTAGTTGCGAGCCGATCTTGCCGCATGGCCGCTTCGGGCCCAACAGCAAACCAACGGCAAGCAAGGGCTTGCAGAACGGAAGTGCAGGGGCGAGGAGACCGGAGCAGCCTTGCCTGCGAAAGCCCCTTTGTGCGTGGAGGCACGTATCTGCGGGAAGCCATTGACCGCCTGGTCGGTCTTGGCTACACCGTCCAGGGCGGCCAAGGTGATGACCCGGAGTTGATCGACCCGGGAGGATCTGCGGTCGAGACCTGGCGGGAGGACTACCCGTACGGGGAGCGGGTCACCCGCGAAGAGTATGACCTGCAGAAATACCGGCTGCAGATCGAACTGCTCAAATTCCAGTACTGGAGCCAGGACCAGGGCTTGAAGGCCGTCATTGTGTTCGAGGGCAGGGACGCCGCGGGCAAGGGCGGAACAATCAAGCGCTTCACCGAACACCTCGATCCGCGCTCTGCCCGCACGGTTGCTCTGGCCAAGCCCTCGGACCGGGAACAAGGACAGTGGTACTTCCAACGCTACGTCCAGCACCTGCCCACGGCCGGGGAAATCGTGATGTTCGACCGCTCATGGTACAACCGCGCCAACGTCGAACGCGTCATGGGTTTCTGCACCAAGGACGAATATCAAACCTTCATGTCCCAGGCACCCCTGTTTGAGCAGATGCTCGTCGATTCCGGGATCCACCTGACCAAGTTCTGGTTCTCCGTCACCCGGCTGGAGCAAAGGACCCGGTTCGCGATCCGCCAGATCGACCCGGTCCGGCGCTGGAAACTCTCCCCAATGGACCTGGCGTCCCTGGACCGCTGGCAGGACTACACGGACGCGAAAGAAGAGACGTTCCTGCGCACCGACACCGACCACGCGCCATGGATCACCATCAAGTCCAACGACAAAAAACGGGCACGCCTGAACGCCATGCGCTACTTCCTCAACCAGTTCGACTACGAAGACAAGGACCCATCCATCGTGTTCGGCCCGGCCCCCCCATCATCCGCCGCGGCCGCGACGCCGCCGGCGACTGATCAGCCAGCGGCGAGGACTCGGTGGCCGTTCCGCACCAGCAGCGGTCCGGGACGCCCCGCCATCTGCCGATCACCTTGCAGACACGGCCGGGCAACCTTAACCAGTCATCGTGTAGCCATGAACGTTACTGACAACGGCAGCCCAGCACAGGGACCCGGGCGCGCGGTGGTCCTGACCACCGATGACCTCATGCCCGGCGACACGATCGAGGCCTTTTACCGGGGAACTCTTGTCCACCGCGGCCCCGTCACGGACATCGCACCGAACCATGGGCTCTTTTGGATTCTGGACCAGCTCACAGGCGGCCGCCGGTTGCTGGACATCGTGGAGTTCCAGATCGTCCGCGGAGGCACCCCGGACACCAGCCCGGATGTGCTGGTCCCGGTGGCTGCAGGACAGGTTATGCCGGGCGCTGCCTAACTAGCTGCCTGGCTGGTTCTTCCCGCGGGCGCTGTTCGCCTGGTGGGTGGCTGCGTTCGATGTTCTGTGTGGACCGGACAGGTGGCGCGCCGGCGCTGCCGATGGCGCGCAGCCGTGGGGCGGGGGCGTGCCGTGGGGCGGGGTCGGGAAGAGACCGCCGTGGAGGTGGTGGCCAAGCAGTTCGGCACGGAATTTCACGGCATCCACGAACGCCTGCAGGATGTGATCGGTGTCGGCGCCGGTCCCGTCAAAGAGTCTGGGCGGGACGCCCTTGGTGGTTTGTATGACAGTCAGATGGGTGAAGCCGCCGTGGTCGGACAGCGACACAGTGCGCGTGACCCTGCCCAGACCGAGGGAAAGCCAACGGGTCCATGTAATGGTTCTGCCCGGGATCAAGATGACCCGGAACCGGAGTGTTCTCCTGCCGCTGCCCGCAATCCGGACGCGGACAGTGCTGCCGGGCCGCAGTTCCCCGCTCACAGCCTTGATGCCGGAATCCCACACGGTGAAGTTGCCCGTGTCAGTGAGGACTTCCCAGACGGCACCAGTCGCTGCAAGGATCAGGGCCTGGGCCTGGAACGATTTCATGCTCCAAGGCTATTCCCGGACAGCAGTGGGTGCCCTTGGATGACGCGTCCCGGAGCTGTGATTTTGATCCAATGAAAGCCCGGCTTGCGCTAACGCTCGGGCCGTAAAATCGTTTATCCGTCAGGTTTGGGTGTACCCTAACCGGGCAGCCTACCCGCCCATGTTCACGTGAGAACTGCCGTCCGACACTCCCTCCGGGAATCCCTTCCCCGTGAACCGTCAAGAGCCGGTGCCGGGGTTTTCGGGCCGGAGCTTTTTGCGCGGACAACCACTTATAGGTGCCTCCCTTGGAAGGCGACCTATACGTGGTTGTGTGGGCCGTGCTCTGCCCTTATGACACCGGGCTCTCTAGCTGAACTACGCTGCAACCGCCGCGAGGCTGTTGTAGGCGTCTTCGGCCGAGACGCCGTCGTGGACGACGGTCATCAGGGCTCGCGTGATGCCGACGGGGTCGGTGTGCTGGACGATGTTGCGTCCGTAAACGATGCCGCGGGCGCCCTGGTTGAGAACTTCCGCCGTCCGGGTGAGGAGTTCCAGATCCGTGGTTTTGCCGCCGCCACGCACCAGGACGGGGATGTTGCCCGCTGTCTGGATGACGCGGTAGTAGTCCTGCGGGTCTGTTGTCGGGTCCGCCTTGACGAGGTCCGCTCCGAGTTCAACGGCTAGCCGGACCAGGGTCACGATCTTGTCGGCGTCCCCGTCAACCATGTAACCGCCATTCTTGGTGTTGTCCTGCATAACGAGCGGCTCGATCATGATGGGCATGCCATAACGGTCGGCTGCCGTGCGGAGGTCCAGGATTGTCCTAATGGACTGCTCTCGCAGTTCAGGGTGGCCTGGGACCTGCAGAAGGTTCGCGACGACACAAGCGGCGTCGAGTCGCACTGCCCGTTCGATGGCGTCTTCAGCGTGAACGCTGAACAGGTGGCTGTCCAGAGGATTTCCGTACACGTTGGCTACGTCAGTGCGCATCAACAAGGCCGGCTTGTTCCGGTTGGGGATGCTTTGGAGGATCGGTGCCATACCCGGGGTCAACTGAATAACGTCCGGGTTGGCGTTGACCAGAGTGTTGATGGCGGCGACGGGATCTTCCAATCCCGTGAGGAAGGACGGCTCACCAAAGATGCCGTGGTCGATAGCGACGTCCAGAAGACGTCCGCTCGCGGGGTTAAACATCCGATTGAGACGGTACTCTTTCAATTTCTCTCCTTGGCTTACTTCTTTGTTTGTTGTGGATCTGGATTGCTTGCTTTACTGCCCTCGGGCGGGCTCTACGGCGACTTTCAGCGCTTCCGGTGAGGCTGCGGTTTTGAGAGCTGTTTCGATTTCATCGAGGCCGTAGCGGTGGGTGACAAGTGCTTTGACGTTGACCCTGCCGTCAGCTATCAGGGCGAGAGCAGTCCTGTATTCCGAGATGGTGGAATTTGAGCTGCCTGTGACAGTGATCTCTTTGTAATGGATAAGGTTCGCGTCAATTTGGGCTGCAGGCTCTTTGGGGAAGCCGGCGAACAGGGATACTTTGCCCCGCTGCCTAGCCAGTTCCAGCGCGCTGTTGACCAGTTGGGGGACGCCGATGCAAACGATTACAACGTCGGCGCCTCGACCGTCGGTTGCGGCAGAAACGATGGCGGCGAGGTCTTCCGTGAGGGGGTCAACGACGATGTCAGCGCCGAGGGTGAGCGCAATTTTGCGCCTTGATTCGACAGGTTCGCTGACGATGACGGTGCGGGCGCCGGCAACTTTGGCGAGTTGGGCGTGAAGTTGCCCGATTGCACCGCCGCCTATAACCACGACGACATCGTCGGTTTGGATTCCCATGAGGTTCTGCCCGTGCAGCACGCAGGATAGGGGTTCGGCCAGTGCGATTTCATCCGGTTCTAAGTGTTGGGGTGCTTGGATAAGATTTCCGTTTGCCACAGCCGTTGCCGGGACCAGGAAATATTCGGCCAGTCCGCCGTTGATGTCGTGGCCGAGGACTTGTGCTGAAGCACATAGGTTGAAATTGCCGTCCTGGCACTGATGGCAGGCATTGCAGGCGATACTGGGAGTCATGCCGACTCTGTCTCCCGCTTTCAGTCCGGTGACGCCTTCGCCTAACTCGGAAACTGTTCCGGCCAATTCGTGGCCCAGAATAACGGGAGGGTAGACGCCTTTGCTTTTGGTTCCGTTGGCGATTCTCAGGTCAGTTCCGCAGATGGTGTTGGCTCCGACTTTTACAAGTACTTCGCCCCGTGCCGGTTTCGGTCGGTCAATGTCTTTTACGACCAGGTTCCCTGACCCGAGATAAACTACGGCATGCATGCCTTCTCCTTTTAGTCTCTTGTTGGCTTGTTTCTTGGTGGACACGCAGCATTGAGCTCCAAGCAGGGAGCCCATTTTTTGTCTTGAGCGCGGCGAGTCGGTTTCAGTGGCGCACAGTGCGTGACTCTTGGTTCGCTGCCACCGGCCGGAGGCGGGCGAGTGTGAGCACGGCCTGCATCGTTTCGTCGTCTGTTGCTATGGCGTTGACTATTCCGCTGCGGAGTGCGGCGTGGATAATTTCGACTTTTTCAATTCCTGTCGCGACTGCGAGCACGGTCGGAATAGCGCGCAATCGCGACTCATCAAGGCCTACTGTTCGTTCGCTTAGCTTTGTATGGATCGTGGCCCCGTCGACGGACAGGATGTGACCCCCTGCGTCGCCGACCCCGCCGGCCATTCGGACTTCTTGCAGGTCTTCTTCTTTTGCGAATCCGGAACGGAGGAGCGAGGAAATTTCGGGCCTCATCCCGCCCAACCCGATGACCGCCATCTGTGCAGCCGCTGCCATGTCAAGTACCCGGGCTACGGATTCCTCGCGAAGCAGTGCCTGCGCAAGCGCTGGGTCGTCGACAATGAGAGGAGCGTTCAGGGCGATATGGTTCCCTCCCAGCTTGGCGGCCATGTTTCGCGCCAGCTCAGACCCGTCAACTTCCGGGTGCCGGGAGCCAGCAGCGCCAATCATCTGAACGACTCTATTCCCGGCATTCCGGTTGCCGGATAACCCGTCGACCGTCGCGGCCAAAGAGGTTCCCCAGGAGATGGCGATGGTCGTGTTTTCCTGGAGCGTTGATTCAAGATACTGAGCTGCCAAGGCACCGACCCGCTGCAGCCGGGGTCCGTGGATCCCGGGGGTCGAGAGGATTAGCGCGTTCTGCAGGGAGAATTCCTTGATAGCCAACTGCTGGAGACTGTCGTCAACAGGAAGTGGCCGGTTGACCCGGATCTCCACGATTCCGAGTTCCCTGGCCTCGGTGATCATGCGGGACACGGTGGAGCGCGAAAGCCCGATGCGGCCAGCGATCTCACGCTGGTCAAGCCCGTCCACGAAATACAAGCCAGCAACTTCTGCCAGGGCTTCATGTCTGGAGTTGCCGAGGTCAAAGTTTCGGTTCGCTGCGCTCATCGCTGGATTTCCGCTCTTTCCCATGCAGTGTTTTCAATTGAAAGACTCCGACGCATCAGTGATTTCATGGCTTGGTATGTGTCTACATACAAATCCATGTAGGGTGCATAGTCCTCAGTAGCCCGGAGGTTGGGTTCCACTACGCTACCGGAGCGCACCATAGCGGCGGTGGCTTCAGTGATTGAGCTATACAGGCCAGCCCCTACGGAGGCGAGGATGGCGGAACCCAGCGTGACCGCTTCCGGAACTGCAGTGGTCCTAATGGGTAACCCTGAAACATCGGCATGAATTTGCATCCATGTAGGACTGTTCGTTGCACCACCACAAGCGACGACATCGTTGATCTCATGCCCGTGGGCACGCATGGTGCGAAGCACGTTTTCCGTTCCAAAGCACACAGACTCCAGGAGGGCTCGAAACATGTGGCCCTGCCCGTGATGGAGCGATAGCCCCCAGAACATGCCCCGGGCGTCGGCGTCGACGTAGGGCGTTCGGTTGCCCTGCCAGAAATCCAACGCCATGACACCTTCGGAGCCCGGCCGAATCTCCCCAGCCATGGCACTGAGCTCAACCAGGGAAGGTCCGTTGGCCGCGCTGGAACCGACAATTCTCCGGAACCAATTGATGACGGAGCCTGTCGATGACTGGCCGCCTTCAACGGTGAACTGGCCAGGAATCACAGCATCCGTATAAGCACCGAACAATCCGTCCGCATAGTGCGGTTCTTGTGCTTGCAGCAGGTGCAGATGGGATGAGCCGGTAATGAGCGCCATGGACCCTTGTTGCACCACTCCAAGCCCAATCATGCCAACGAAAGCGTCGGCCCCGCCTTGGGCCACCGGCATCCCGACACGTAAGCCCATCTCTTGGCCAGCCGCCCGGGTAAGGTGCCCGACGACCTCACCCATGTCCAAAACGCGAGAGGCGAGCTTCCCGACAAGATCACTGGCTCCAACCGCCTCAAAGAGACTCTCCGGCCAGCCACCCCGAAGCCTGTCGTAGTAACAACGGATGGCAGATGAGTTAACCGATGCCGCCCGTTCTCCCGTGAGCCTGAACCCCATCCATTCCACGTAATCCGAAATCCATGCAGAGGCCGAATAGGTAACCGGTTCATGCCGCTTCAGCCACAGGGCTTTAGAAGGCATCCACTCTGCGGACGCATGCGTATATCCCGTATATCGCAAGGATTCGTCGCCAGTAGCGGCGATGTCCTCCGCTTCCTGCCGCGCGCGGACGTCCATCCACATCATCGCCGGGCGCAGGGGACGGCCAGCTTCGTCGCTGCACACCAGTGTGTAGGAAGTGCAGGCCAGAGCCATCCCAGCAATCGCTGCCGGGTCGATGCGTGCCTCATGTAGAATCCGCCGGACTCCGCGGACGGCGCAATCCCACCAGTCTTGGGGTGACTGCTCAGCCCAGCCCGGCCGTGCGTGGCTGGACTCGTAGGCCTCCCTGACAAACATGACGGGTTGTCCCAGAGCGTCGAATAGCCCGACCCTCATCCCCTCGGTCCCCCCGTCCAATCCCAGGACATAGGGGCCGGATCCTACAATTTCAGCGGTCGACACGGCTTCTCCGAGCCGCCTTGGAGAGGGCGACTTGCTTGAAGTTCTGCTGCATATTAATTCCTTAGTCACATCGGCGTGAACATTTGTGCAACCAGTGAGATTTGGTGCAGTAAGTCACGCCACAGTAGCACCGGATTTTCCCGCGCACAAGGCAGGGGGAGTGAGCCCTGGGTTCTATTGCACGATCATTTCAACGGTGTTACGGTCGTCACATCAAAACTTATTGCACGCCTTGCACATATGTGCAACGCGCCCCGGGGGCGGGCACTTTCCCCTCTGATTTGTTCTTGGAAGGTAATTCACACATGAGCGGTACATTCAGCGGCTCACGAGCCATCGTGACCGGAGCAGCCAGTGGTATTGGTCTTGCATGCGCAAAGGCTCTCCTCTCGGAAGGAGCGGAGGTCCTCGGCCTGGATCTTGATCCGGCTGTTGCCAGCGCAATTACTGATGACAGGTGGACGGGAACAGTCTGCAACGTCGCCGATGAACAAAGCGTCCGTGATGCGATCTCAAGCTATGTCGCTAAGAACGGTAAGGTAAATTTCCTCGTGTCCAACGCTGGCATCTTCACGGCCGGCAGCTACATTGCGGAACTTTCTTTGGACACATGGCACAAGAGCCTGGCAGTGAACCTGACCAGCCACCTTCTGGTCCTGCAAAACACCATTCCCGGCATGGTGGATGGCGGAAGCGTCGTAATTATGGGCTCCCGCAACGTTCCCGCACCAGGGCCCGGTGCTGCCGCATACTCCTGCGCCAAGGCAGCTGCTACCCAGCTGGGCCGTGTCGCGGCCCTCGAACTGGCTGAACGCGGAATCCGGGTCAACGTCATACACCCCGATGCTGTGTTCGACACTGCCATCTGGACGGATGCCGTGCTTGAGAAATCAGCCAGCCGCTACGGGATGACAGTTCAGGAATACAAAACCAAAAACCTGATGAAGGCCGAAATATCCCAACACGATGTAGCTGCGGGGGTTTGCGCCGTCCTTGGCCCGGCCTTCGCGAAGACAACGGGCGCACAGATTCCGATCGATGGTGGCAACGACCGCGTCATCTGATTCCACCGCACCTGGCGGTGCACCCTGCGGACCTGGCTTCCCTCAAATCAGGCGAGGCATCAGGCCCGTGAACGGCCTTGTTTCACACTCATACATGACGACGAAGTCTTGGAGGCAACACGCATGGCGCCCAGCAGTCCCTTAATCTTGGAGATGCGGTCCATCACCAAGGAATTCCCCGGCGTTAAGGCTTTGGATAACGTGAGCCTGCGGGTGAAGGCCGGTGAGATCCACGCCATCTGCGGCGAGAACGGCGCCGGCAAGTCCACGCTGATGAAGGTTCTCTCGGGCGTTTACCCCTACGGCAGCTACGACGGCGACATCGTCTACCAGGGCCAGGTACAGCAGTTCCGGGACATCCGGGCCAGCGAACAGGCGGGCATCGTGATCATCCACCAGGAACTCGCGCTGATCCCCGAGCTCTCCATCATGGAGAACATCTTCCTTGGCAATGAGCCCACCAAACGCGGTGTCATCAACTGGGCAGAGGCCCGGCTGCGTTCCCTGGACCTGCTGGCCCGGGTGGGACTGCGTGAGGATCCGGACACGCCCATCAAGGAGATTGGCGTCGGCAAGCAGCAGCTCGTTGAGATTGCCAAAGCGCTCAACAAGTCGGTGAAGATCCTCATCCTGGACGAACCCACCGCCGCGCTGAACGAGTCCGATTCCCAGCACCTGCTGGACCTGATGCTGGGCCTGAAGGCGAAGGGCATCACGTCCATCATCATTTCGCACAAGCTCAATGAGATTGAACAGATTGCCGATTCGATCACCATCATCCGCGACGGCAAATCCATCGAAACCCTTGACGTCAAGGCTGACGGCGTGGACGAGGACAGGATCATCAAGGGCATGGTGGGGCGGACGCTGGAATCCCGCTTCCCCGAGCACACGCCGAAAATCGGCGAAGTGTTTTTTGAAGTGAAGAATTGGACAGTGGCCCACCCCACTGTTCCTGACCGCCTCGTGTGCAAGAACTCAAGCTTTCACGTCCGTCGCGGCGAGATTGTGGGCTTCGCGGGTTTGATGGGCGCGGGCCGCACCGAGCTTGCCCGCTCCGTTTTTGGCCGGTCCTACGGCCGGTTCATCAGTGGCCGGATCTACAAGGACGGCAAGGAAATTACCCTCAAATCCGTCCGGCAGGCGATTGACGCCGGTCTGGGCTATGTCACAGAGGACCGCAAGTCCCTGGGACTGAACCTGCTCGACGATATTAAGACCACCACGGTGGCAGCCAACCTTCGCAAGATCAGCCACAACATGGTGGTAGACCCAAACCAGGAATTCACCGTGGCGGAGCAGTACCGCAAATCCCTGCGTACCAAGACGCCGTCAGTGGAAGAGGGCGTGGCCAAACTCTCGGGCGGTAACCAGCAGAAAGTGGTCCTCGCAAAGTGGATGTTCACTGATCCGGATTTGCTGATATTGGATGAACCGACACGCGGCATTGACGTCGGCGCCAAGTACGAGATCTACGGCATCATCCAGCAGCTCGCCAACCAGGGCAAGGGGGTCATCGTCATCTCCTCCGAGCTCCCCGAGCTCCTTGGCCTGTCCGACCGCATCTACACCATATTCGAAGGCGCCATCACCGGTGTCCTGAACAAAGACGAGGCCAGCCAGGAAAGCCTGATGAAACTGATGACCTCCGCCCGCAAAGCCGAAGCCGCCTGACCCTCTGGATTCTCCAGAACCTTCCGGACACAAGGACTGACACCATGAACGCCCTCAAAAAGCTGTTTGGCGGCAACACCCGCCAATTCGGCATGATCTTCGCCCTGGTGGCACTGATCATCTTCTTCCAGATCGCCACCGACGGCCGGACGCTCACCCCCGGCAACGTCATCAACCTCTTCAACGGCAACTCCTACATCCTGATCCTGGCCATCGGCATGGTCCTGGTCATCATTGCCGGCCACATCGACCTCTCCGTGGGTTCCGTAGCAGCATTCGTGGGCGTCACAGTTGCACTGGCCATCCGCGACTGGGGCATCCCCTGGTACGCCGGCGTACTACTGGGGCTGGTGCTGGGTGCATTGATTGGCGCTTGGCAGGGCTGGTGGACGGCGTACGTGGGGATACCCGCGTTCATCGTCACCCTTGCCGGTATGCTCCTGTTCCGCGGCTTCAACCAGTTTGTTGGCAAGTCCAACACCATCCCGGTCCCCAACGATTTCCAGTACCTTGGATCGGGCTACCTCCCCGAGGTAGGCCCGAACACAGGGTTCAACAACCTCACTTTGCTGTTGGGCCTCGCCGCCGCAGCATTTGTTGTGGTCGGCGAGCTGCGCTCGAGGGCACGCGCCAAGGCTTTGGGTGCCGAGGTACCGGAAATGTGGGTGACCGCCCTGAAGCTTGTCCTGATCTGCGGCGCCATCCTCTATGCCACCTACCTCTTCGCCACGGGCCGCCCGGGCACGTCCTTCCCCATCCCCGGCCTGATCCTTGCCGTACTGGTCCTGCTCTATGGCTTCATCTCCTCCCGCACCATCCTGGGCCGCCACGTGTACGCCGTCGGCGGCAACCGCCATGCAGCGGAGCTCTCGGGCGTTCAATCCAAGAAGGTCAACTTCCTGGTAATGATGAACATGTCCATCCTGGCCGGCCTGGCCGGCATGATCTTCGTGGGACGCTCCACCGCATCGGGTCCTTTCGACGGCGTGGGCTGGGAACTGGACGCCATTGCGGCTGTCTTCATCGGCGGCGCTGCGGTCACGGGCGGCGTGGGCACGGTTGTCGGCTCCATCATCGGCGGCCTGGTCATGGCCGTCCTGAACAACGGCCTGCAGCTGCTCGGCGTCGGGGCCGACCTCACCCAGATCATCAAGGGTTTGGTGCTCCTGATCGCCGTCGCCTTCGACGTCTACAACAAGAGCCAGGGCAAAAAGTCAATCATCGGCTTGCTGACCCAGAACTTCAACCGTCCCTCCGGCGGCGGCCCCAGCAATCCGCTCCAGCCAGACGAAACCACCTCCACCAAGGAAACGATCCACCAGGAAGCGTGAACGACATCAACTTTCGATCAGCTCACCTACTACCGACCAACCAAGCCCTTCCACAACGAAAGTGAAATTCAACGGTGAAAATCAGCAAATCCCTCATTCAGCTTGCCGCTTTAGCCACAGCATCAGCTCTGGCGCTAACAGGATGCGGTCGCGGCGATAGCGAAGCCAGCTCCCAGAACTCGGCCGCAGGTTTCAGCAAGGACTCAGTCATCGGGGTAGCTCTTCCTCAGAAGACCTCTGAGAACTGGGTGTTTGCCGAGAAACTGTTTAATGAAGAACTGAAGGCCGAGGGCTACGACGCCAATGTTCAGTTTGCTAACGGCGGAGTCACTGAGCAGCAGAACCAGATCAGCGCCATGATTACAAAAGGTGCCAAGGTCATCATCGTCGGAGCCATCGACGGCTCCCAGCTGGGTACCCAGCTCAAGCAGGCCAAAGAGGCCGACGCTACCATCATCGCCTACGACCGCCTGCTGCAGAACACCGGGGACGTGGATTACCACGTAGCCTACGACAGCTTCAAGATTGGGCAGCTCCAAGGCCAGGCCCTTATCGAAGGAATGCAGGCCAAGAAGCCCTCCGGCCCGTACAACATCGAACTGTTCGCCGGCTCCCCGGACGACGCCAACGCCAAGATATTCTTCGACGGCGCCATGGACGTCCTGCAGCCGAAAATCGACGACGGCACGCTCAAGGTCGCTTCAGGACAGACAGATTACAACCAAGTTGTCACGGTTGGATGGAAAGCTGAAAATGCTCAAAAGCGCATGGATACACTCCTGACCGCGGCCTACTCATCCGCGACACTCGACGGGGTTCTGTCGCCCAACGACACCATCGCCAGAACGATCATCACTTCCGTAAAAGCCGCCGGAAAGCCCCTGCCCGTAGTAACCGGCCAGGACTCTGACGTCGAATCCGTAAAGTCGATCATGGCTGACGAGCAGTACTGCACGATCAACAAAGACATCCGAGAGCAGGTCGGTGCCACGCTCCAGATGGTCGCTGATCTACAAGCAGGAAAAACTCCTGAAACAAACTCCACGTCAAACACCGGAGTGAAGGAGATTCCTGCCAACCTCCTGGAACCGACCGTGGTAACCAAAAAGAACGCTAAGGAAGTCTACGCCGACAACCCCACCCTCGCTCCACTGACTGCCTGATCCAATACAAACGACGGCTGGACGCCAGGACAAGCTCCTGGCGTCCGGCCGTCGACCTCTAACACCCGTAGTCCACTTTCATTTGTCTGGCTAAGGAACAGCGGCACCGCAGCTAAAAGCTGATCGGCCTTCTGCGTATTCCTACCTATCGCCGGGGGCGGTAGTTTCGCAATGACTAGCTAGACGCTTTGCTTCACATTTTCGGTCCCTTTAAAAGCCGATGACCGGCCTTCCGTCAACCTGCCCACGCCTGGACAAGCCTTTGCTGCCTGCCCACTAGGGTGACTTTAAGCGGTCCACGGCTGGGGTTAATTCAGGTTATCCACGGCTGGAATTGGGAGCCGTTGGAGTAGCTCCCTTGCAGTAGTAGCGGTCGATAACCTATGAGAATTGTCCCTGGCTGTTGGCCGCGGAAGCTGCATTATCCACTTGGTTTTGGAAGCAAGATTAGGAATTGTTTGCACGTCGCGACTTATCGTCGTCAGGTTGGGTGTGCCTCACCCATACGATCACAACGCCGTGACGCGAGGTTCTCCGACTTCTCCGAGTCTGGGCCGGCCAGCAGGCCTGGTCCCACAGCGTTGATAAGCAGGTCTGAGTAGTTCGAAATCGGATACGGCCGCCTGGCAGTTACTACCCCTCGGCCAAGCTCCCCCGCCTCTGGACCGGGTGGCGCCTTGGCGAGATGTAGGAATCCGTAAATGCAGGCCAGCTCAGCTGCAGTTTCCGCTTAACCGGCGGATTACTGGTCTGTCTTTACAATTAGCACGTCGCAGGGTGCATTGTGCGCCACGCTGCTCGCGACGCTGCCCAACACACGGCCGATGCCCTTCATGCCGACATTTCCCACAACCAACAGCCGGGCTCCGGTACGCGCCGCTTCCTCGACCAAGGCCTCTTGCGGCTTACCGCGAACAGCGGCGGGGCGGATGCCCAGATCGGGATGTTCCTCGCGCAGTTTAGCTGCAACCCGTTCCGCCACTTTTTGCGCTTTTTTGGCGTCGTCAAGTATCCAGGTGTCGTTCCCGATCTTGATGGCCTCGGCATTTTCCTTGACGTGTGCGCTGAGTACGGCGAGTTCTGCGTGGAGAGCCTCTGCGATGAGTGCCGCCTGGGACGCCGCTTTGAACGCGCTGTTGCTGCCGTCCACCCCGACCATCACGATATTTGCCATGGTATTCCCTCCCGGGACGCGCCAATTGTGGGCCTTGACACTGCCGACCGGCCAGTATGAACTGGGTCAACTGGATTTAAAGCTACATCAACTAGTTTCCGTATAAAGCCAGTGTGCAATTTGCGGAAATGTGTAATGTCCGTGTTGATACCGCCGTCAGCCTCGTCGTCGACGGGTGAAGGCGGCGATCGATCAGGCCATAGTGAGGGGGTCGATGTGGCTACGGCGCCCAAGGACCCCGCCCTTCCCCGTATCGGCAGGAGCAGTCTATGATCGCCCTTCACACCGCGATAGCCATCGTCGTCATCATCCTGCTCATCATCAAGGTAAAGGTCGACCCGGTGATCTCGCTGATCATCGGCTCGCTCTACCTCGGCCTCGCTACCGGCGTCGGTTTCACGGCGACGATCGTGGCAATCGCCACCGGTTTCGGCGAAATCATGGGCGAGGTTGGCCTGCTCATCGGTTTCGGTGTGCTCATTGGGGCGATGCTCCACGCGATCGGCGCCTTCAGGAAAATGGTTTCGATGCTTGTCAACGGCGTCGGCGCGCGTCGGCTCCCGTACGCTTTGACCGCGGCGATGTCAACAATATTCCCCTCGATTTACGTGGACGTGCAGGTCGTGCTGGCCTCTCCGGTGGCGCGCTCCAGCGGCCCCCTGATCGGCCGGACCGGTTTGCCACACATGGCCGGTGCGCTCGGGACCGGGATTTTCGCCGGCTACGTTTTCGTGATCCCGGGACTGGCCGCGGTCTCCATCGCGGGCCTGATGAACATCCCGTTAGGCCTTTGGCTGATCTACGGCCTCATACTCGGGCCGCTGACCGCGATCGCGACAACCTTAATCTTCCGCTGGCTCTTGCGCGGGCGATATTGGAAAGCGGACAGGGATGAAGAGGTCGACGACGCGATGGTCGAACTGGAGACCACCGAACTGGTCGAAAAGGACACCAGGACTCCTCCGCTGTTCGTCTGCATGCTGCCCATTCTCGTGCCGCTGGTGATGATCGCCTTTGGTGCGTTCGCGGACCTGTTCGGTTTCTCCAACGACTTCATCGCCTTCCTCGGTAACGCCAACTTCGCACTGTTCGTCGGCCTGCTCGGTGCCTATGTGCTTTGCCGGCGCACTCTGGGTTCGAAGGGAACGGACACGGCCATGAGCGAAGGTTTCCACACCACCGGTGAGATCCTGCTCATCACCGGCATCGGCGGATCGCTGGGCGCCGTCATCGGGGAGACCGGGCTTGACACGATCCTGGCCGGCCTCTTCACGGCGGACGCATCGGCGCCGGTCATCCTCAGCATCTTGCTCGCATGGGTCATCGCCGCGGTGCTGCACCTGGCCATTGGGTCCGTGTCAGTGGCGGCCATCGCAGCCGCCGGGATCATCGGCCCGGTGCTCGGATCGATCGATGTCCCGCCCATCGTCATCGGCCTCGCCATCGCTTCGGGTGCCATGTTCGCTCTTCAGGTCAACAGCAACTTCTTCTGGATGTTCAAGTCGCTGATCGGACTGTCCACTCAAGGGACGTTCAAGACGCTGACGATGGTCACTTCCATCGCCTCCGTGGTCTCGCTGCCGATGGTTATGGCAGTGGCCCTCATCGCATAGGGCAGGTGGCGGGTGATTCCCAGACGGCTGTCCCTTAAGCCGCTCCAGCGCACCCGCCCCAGGAGGGATCCAGTCGTTGGGAAGGTGTCTGGGGCACGCTTTGGTGGTGTGTCGGTGGCGTGCCGCGGGCCGCTGGGTGGTGCGGAGTCGGGAACAGACCGCCGTGGAGGTGGTGGCCGAGCAGTTCGGCACGGAATTTCACGGCATCAACGAACGCCTGCAGGATGCGATCGGTGTCGGCGCCGGTTCCATCGAAGAGTCTGGGCGGGGCGCCCTTGGTGGTTTCCATGACGGTCAGATGGGTGAAGCCGCCGTGGTCGGCCAGTGCCACCGTAAGGGCGATCTTTCCCAAACCGAGGGGAAGCCTCCGGGTCCATGTGATGGATGTGGGCGGGATCAGGGTGACCCGGAACCGGAGTCTTCTCCGGCCGCTGCCCCCAGTCCGGACGCGGATCGTGCCGCCGTGCCGCAGGTCTCCGCTGACAGCCGTAATGCCGGAATCCCACACGGCGAAGTTGGCCGTGTCCGTGAGCACGTCCCAGACGGCACCAGGCGCTGCAAGGATCAGAGCCTGAGCCTCGAACGATTTCATGCTCCAAGGCTATGCCCGGATAGCGCCCGGTCGCCCGTGTATGACGCGGCCCCACACTGTGATTTTGGTCCACCCGGCGGACCGGAGAGCGTTTCACGGGCCGGCTAAGCATGGAACACATGGCGTGCACGGCGGCGGGGCTGTTGGCCCGGTTCTTGTTGACCCCCGGCGATGGCTGCAGCCTCAGTGACCCGGACGAGTTCCAGGGCACAGGATAGGGGGTGGCGCTCTAGTCTTTGAGGCTGAGGTGCCCCTGGAGGGGCGGTAATACCTATTGCGGCGGTTAAGGATGACGGCACCGATAGTCGCGGCAAGAAGGGAGCCCGCGAGGACTCCGACTTTCACGTGGCCCCCGATGATCCCGTCCGTGCCGTAGGAGAGCTCACCGACCAGGAGCGAGACGGTGAAGCCGACCCCCGCAACGAACGCCATGCCAATGACGTCGGACCAAGTGAAGGACACATCCTTGGTGATGCCAGGCAGCCGGGTGATCAGGAAGGTGGCCCCGGTCGGAAGCATGCCCAGGCCGAGCAGGAAGATCCGTGCGTGGGCGTTTTGCAGAAGCTTCCTCAGACGAGGCTCCATGTGGCCGTCAGACGCCTGAAAGAGGGTCAAGCAGCAGCCAGGTCGTGGCTTCCGTGCGGGAATTGAAGAACTGTGTAGGGCAAGGCAACGTCTGCATGCCCATGGACCAGTTGGCAAGGATCCGGTCCACCGGGCTGCGGCCGAGCAGAGCGAAGCGTGAAGCGGCGCACGGGAGACTGAACACAGTACGCGCGTGCCGGCTCAACGAGGCCGTCATTGTCATGTCGACCAGCAACGGGTACTCGTCGCCATCCGCAAGGATGTTTACTGCCGCCGTGGCAGCCCGCGCGTCCTCGCCCTCGATCTCCGCATTGGGGTTCCAGATTGAGGCGGATAATTCCGTCCCCGCGAAGGGCCAGCGTACCTTTGCCGCCCTCGACTGGTACCTTCCCGCTGCGGCCGCCCCTGCCGCCAGTCTGGCACTCCAGAACCTCTTTCAGGCGATGCTTCCTGCGCGCTTCAACATCAGGCTGTTTTGTGGATGGTGCGCGCGCCAACCCGGGATGGCGTCCAGCGCCTCAACACAAGCGGGGGGAGAGGGTGCCTTGCGCTGCCTCCTGGCGTTGCCGGCTCAGACACTCACCGAGCTGGGCCATGCAACCCTTGGCTTGGACAGGTCGGCAACCAACCTACAAAGGTCGACTAACTTGCCAGCGTTAGGCATCCGTTGTCGGCCAATGCCCGATTATCCCTGAGTTCTGACGCACCGTGACATTAGACAGTGGTGGCACTACCGGCCCGACGGTGTTGGTGCCCTGGACATGAGGACCGCCCGCACAGCTAAGCCTGTGCGGGCGGTTTCCGGTATCGGCCGGATGGGTTGGAGGTTGTGCGTTGAGAGGCTAGGCGGTGGGAACCGGGACAGGCCGGGTCTCAGATTCCGTTGCCGCAGGTTCGCCGTGGTGGTGGGCCAGCATGGTTGCCTCGTCGAACGGTTCCCGGCCGGAGAGGACGTCGTCCACCTGGCGGCCGTCGATCTCCTTGACCCAGGTGCCAATGAGGACGGTGGCTACGGCGTTGCCGGTGAAGTTGGTCAGGGCGCGGGCCTCGGACATGAACCGGTCGATGCCGACGATCATGCCCACGCCGCCCAACAGTTCGGGCTTGTGGGCCTGCAGGCCGGCGGCCAGGGTGGCCAGGCCGGCGCCGGTAACACCGGCGGCACCCTTTGAGGCAATGATCATAAAGACCAACAGGGAGATCTGTGCGCCCAGGTCCAGCGGGGTTCCCATGGCGTTGGCAACGAACAGGGATGCCATGGTCAGGTAGATGGCCGTGCCGTCGAGGTTGAAGGAGTAGCCGGTAGGTACCGTGACGCCGACGACGGGCTTGGAGACGCCGAGGTGTTCCATCTTGGCGATCAGGCGGGGCAGGGCAGCTTCGGAGGAGGAGGTGGAGAAGATGAGCAGGTACTCCCGGCCCAGGTACTTCATCAGCTTGAAGATGTTGACGCCGGTAACCACCTTGAGCAGGCCGCCGAGGATGATGACGATGAACAGTGCGCAGGTGATGTAGAAGGCAGCCATCAGGGTGAACATGCTGACGATGGCCTGGAAGCCGGTTGCTCCCACGACGGCGGCGATGGCACCGAAGGCGCCGACGGGGGCGAGCCACATGATCATGATCAGGATGCGGAACACAAGGACCTGGCCGTGGCCGATGACCTTGAGGATCGGCGCGCCCTGCGGGCCCATCTTTTGCAGCGCGAAGCCAACGAGGATGGCGGCGAACAGCGTCGGCAGGACCGGAATATCGCCTGGGATGATGTTGAGGAGGAAGGCTACGGTGCTGTCGACCTCTGCCTTCTTGTTGGGATCGTACGGCGCCAGCTTCAGTCCCTCGCCTGGGTGGATCAGGTTGCCGACCACCAGGCCGATTGCCAGGGCGAACGTAGACATCGCGACGAAGTAGCCGAGGGCCAGGCCGCCCACTTTGCCGACCGTGGCGGCCTTCGCGATGGAACCGATGCCCAGGACGATGGTGCAGAAGATCACCGGAGCGATCATCATCTTAATGAGCTTGATGAACCCGTCGCCGAGCGGCTTGAGCGATTTGCCCACCTCGGGGAACATCAGGCCAACCACGGCGCCGAGGATGACGGCGGCGATGACGGCGATGTAGAGGTAATGCGATTTGTCGATGCCCTTGCGCCGCGTCTTCACGGTGTCAAGCGACTCTCCTCGTTGAGAAGCCATGATGTGTCTCCTTTGGATAATCTGATAGACGCTGCGGCGCAGTCTCTGGGCTCGACACGTCCTTTGGTGTGACCTCCATCATGGGGCGCATGGTGATCCAGCTCACCGTTGCGTTCATATTGGTCGCAACTGGTGGTGGTTCGCTCGGAAGAATGGCGTAGGGTCTCGATTTGAGAACCGGCACGTGTTGCCGGATGCCCTTTTTGCTTAGCATCTTCGGGCGCTCATTCAGCAAGCCACAACCACTTTTCTTGGGTCCATTCCGGGCGCAGGTCCATGTGCCGTGTTTGCACGGCGAGCAAGAGGAGACAACGACGTGTCCATTGACGCAATTGCAGCCCCTGATAATTCCGCAGCCACCGCGCTGAGCGAAGCCGAGATCTTCGACGCCCACCAGGGCGGCAAGCTCTCCATCGCCAGCACCGTCCCGCTGTCCAACAAGCGCGACCTGTCCATCGCCTACACCCCGGGAGTGGCTGAGGTCAGCCGCGCCATCCACGCCAAACCCGAACTGGCCCGCACCCTCACGTGGGCCGAGCGCCTGGTGGTGGTGGTCAGCGATGGCACGGCCGTCCTGGGCCTCGGCAACATCGGCGCGAGTGCTTCCCTGCCCGTGATGGAGGGCAAGTCCGCCCTGTTCAAGACCTTCGGTGAACTGGACTCCATTCCGCTGGTGCTCAACACCACGGACGTGGACGAAATGGTGGAAACCCTGGTTCGCCTGCGCCCCAGCTTCGGTGCGGTCAACCTCGAGGACATCTCCGCGCCCCGCTGCTTCGAGCTTGAGGAAAAGCTCATCGAGGCCCTGGACTGCCCCGTGATGCACGATGACCAGCACGGCACCGCCGTGGTTGCCCTGGCCGCGCTGACCAACGCCGCCAAGGTAACCGGCCGCGAGCTGGAGACTCTGCGCGTGGTGGTCTCCGGTGCTGGCGCCGCCGGCATCGCCGTCGCCGAAATCCTGCTCACCGCGGGCATCACCGACGTGGTCCTGCTCGACTCCCGCGGCATCATCAACAGCACCCGCACGGATCTGGCCGCGGACCAGGCCACCAAAAAGGCCGAAATCGCCGGCCGCAGCAACCCCCGCGCCCTGGAGGGCGGCCCTGCCGAGGCACTGGCCGGTGCCGACGTGTTCATCGGAGTCTCCTCCTCAAAACTGGACGAGGAACACCTGGCCCTGATGAACCAGGACGCCATCGTGTTCGCCCTCTCCGACCCCGACCCCGAAGTGCTGCCTGAGGTTGCAGTGAAGTATGCCGCGGTAGTGGCCACCGGCCGCAGTGACTTCCCGAACCAGATCAACAATGTGCTGGCCTTCCCGGGTATCTTCCGCGGGGCCCTGGACGCGGGGGCCCGCCGCATCACCCCGGCCATGAAGCTGGCAGCGGCCTATGCCATCGCGGAGCTCGCCGCGGAGGACCTCGCCGCCGACTACATCGTGCCCAGCCCGCTGGACCCCCGGGTTGCCCCGGCTGTCACCGCCGCCGTCGCCGCAGCCGCGAAAGCGGAGTAACGGCTGAAAAATAGGACGGGTCTGGTGACCTTCCTAGGGTGGCGTCACAATGCTTCGCAGGCGGACCTTGACCCGCCATGGAGACATCTTCCGAGCCCCGAAACGGGCTTCTGATCCGCGCATTTCCGGGGGACCAGCCTGCGTCAGGGCATCTGCAGGCTGGTCCCACTTCTTTCATCAGCGGTCGTCAGACGGAGGCGCCTTCGAAGGCGATGCGTTTGGCCGCTGCCCGGGCCTCGTTCTTTCCGCATCTGCCGGGACCTGTTCCGCTTCGTCGCGTCGGACCACGACAACTCCGTCTGCGTCCGCCCCTAGGATGTCGCCGGGGGCCACGATGTTCAATCGTTCAGACAGGGTCTGGACAATAGAACTCAAGCGCTGACGCCACAGACGAGGCGTTAAGCTCAGCTTGGATTGGCCAACGCGGACTGCCCTCACGGCCGCTCCGCCCGAGCAGGGCGACAAGTTACGCTCCACGATGAGGCCCAGCCACCCCGGGCCCCACACTGCGCGTGAAGTTCGTGAGCGGAAGCTCCTTGAGGCCCGTGCTTCATCTCCAACTCTCGCGCGACTTTTTGAGTTCTGAGGAAGCGCGGCAGTAATCCCACTTCGTGAACGGCCCTACGTATCGAATTCGGATGCGAGGTCGCACCAACGCGTATTGCCCCGGATCAGCGGTTTATACGGTGGCGCCTTCGAAGGCGATGCGTTTGGCTGCTTCGCGGGCCTCTATTTTTTCTGCATCTGCCAGGACCTGTTCCGCTTCGTCGCGTCGGACCACGACAACGCCGTCAGCATCCGCGACTACGATGTCGCCGGGGGATACCACAACGCCGTCGATCGCCACGGGGAGCTGGAGCCTGCCTGGGCCGAACTTGTAGGGTCCTGCGGGGGTGACGGAGCGGGCGAAGACCGGCAGTCCGCACTCGGCAAGTGCGTCGGCGTCTCGGACGGCGCCGTCGATGACGAAGCCGGCGATGCCCAGGTTTTTGGCCCGGATGCCGATCATGTCCCCGATGAGGGCGCGGGACTGGTCCCCGCCGCCGTTGACCACGATTACTTCACCGGGTTGCGCTTCGTCGAGGGCCTTGTGGATGTAGAGGTTGTCTCCGGGCCGGGTCCACACGGTGTAGGCGGGTCCGGCGAGTTTTGCGCCGGTCCAGGATGGTGACAATGCGGATGCCACCCCGAGGCGCTCCTGTGCATCGCCGATATTGGCTGCCGGGATGGAGGCCAGGCGGCGCACCAGCTCGGCCGTGGATAGGGGCGAATTGTGTTCTGCCTGCATTGTGTTGCCGGCCTTTCTGCTGGTGTGGTTACTGCTGGGTGAGGAGTTCATCGATGACCGGCTTGATCAGGGTTTCGCGTTCTTCCCACATCTTGCTGACGTCCGCGGCGGGGACCCAGGTGGGCTGGGTAGCGGCGCCCTTGAGCTTTTCCTGGACCTCGGTGCTTTCGCTGGCCTTCTTAAGGGAAGCCTCCAGCTTTGCCACGATTTCCGCGGGGGTCTTGGAAGGGACGGACAGGGCGAAGTTGCTGGCCATCGGTTTGACGTCGTAACCGGCGCTCTTCATGGTGGGGACATCCGGCACGAAGGTGCTGGGGTTGTCTTCGATGACGGTCAAAAGCTTGATGTCGCCGGACTTGTACTGGCCGAAGAAGCTGGAGACGCCGCCGAGGGCAAAGTCGGTTTCGCCCGAAACGATGGCGGCTACTTTGTCCGCTCCGCTGTTGTAATGCACGATGTTGAAGTCCAGACCCAGCGCGTCTTCCAGAAGGCGGAGGTTGATGTGATCATCACCGGCGCGGGAGTCGGTGCCCACGGTGATTTTGCCGGGTTCGGCCTCAACGGCGTCGAACAATTCCTTGATGGTCTTGTACTTGCTGTCCTTGTTGACGCCGATGACCACGGAGTTGGTCGCGAAGGAGCCGATGGGGGTGAAGCTGCTCCGGTCAAAAGCTGCCTTCTTGCTCGGATCGAGGTAGCGGCCCAGGATGGACGGGATGTTGGTGTTACCGAAGGTCAGGCCGTCCGGTTTGGACTGGGCCACGTAGTTCAGGCCGACCACCTGGCTGCCGCCCTCCTTGTTGACCACCTTGATGTTGGCGCCGAGGTCTTCCTGCATGGCCGGCGCCACGATGCGGGCCAGGATGTCGTTGCCTGCGCCTGCTGCTGAGGGGACGATCCATTCGACGGTGGATCCGGCTTTCGGGAAGTCTGCGGCTGCCGTAGTTGCGGTGCTGGCAGCCTGGCCGCCGCAGCCCGTGAGGGCCAGGGCAACGGATGCGGCGAGGGCGGTGGCGGACAGTGTTTTGAGTTTTTTCATTTCGCAAGCTCCTTTGGTGCGATGGGGGTGGGGGTCTTTTTCTTCAGCGTTGAAGCAATGAGGGGGCGGACCGCGCCGAACAGGATGGCCAGGATGATCACGCCGATCAGAGTGAGGTTGATGGGGCCTTGCAGGAAGACGTTGTAATCGCCGCGGGAGAGCGCAAGTGACCGTTGGAAGTTTTCTTCCAGCAGCGGGCCCAGGATCAGTCCCAGGACCAGGGGAGTGAGCGGCACCTTGACCAGCTGGAAGATGTAGCCGAGGATGCCGGCACCCAGCATGATCAGGATGTCGAACGGGCTGCCGTTGATGGAGTACGTGCCCAGGAACATGAACGCCAGGATGGCGGCCATGAGGTAGTGGAACGGGACCTTCAGGACGGCGATCCAGACCCGGGCGAGTGGGACGTTGAGGACCAGCAGAATCAGGTTGCCCACGATCAGGCTGGCGATGATGGCCCAGGCGATGTCGGGATTGTCGCGGAACAGCAGCGGCCCCGGGATCAGCCCGTTCATGGTGAACGCGCCGGCCATGATCGCCACGGTAGCGGACGTAGGGATGCCGAGGGTGAACAGCGGGATCATGGAGGACACCGCCAGGGCGTTGTTCGCCGACTCGGGTCCGGCGATGCCTTCCACGGCTCCCTTGCCGAACTCCTTGCTCCGCTTGGAGATCCGCTTTTCGGCGGCGTAGGAGGCGAGGGACGTGGCTGCTCCGGGGGAGCCCGGGAGCAGGCCCATAAAGAAGCCGATCAGCGATCCTCGGAGGGAAGGGAACGCTGAGCGCTGCAGGTCCGTCCGGGTGGGCAGCAGCCTGGCAACCTTGAGCGGACTGGGAATACCCAACGGCCCTTTCTGGGCTTGGCCCAGAACTTCGCTAAGGCCAAAGACGCCCATCACAACGGCTACGAGTCCCAGGCCGTCGAACAGTTCGGGCATTCCGAAGGTGAAGCGGGCAATACCGACGCCGGAGTCAACACCTACCGTGGCGATCGCCATCCCGGCCGCGGCGCTGAGCAGGGCCTTGGCAGGGTTGTTGCCCGCGAAGCTGGTGATCAGTGCGAAGCCGAGCAGGGAGACCAGGAACAGTTCAGGGGCGCCAAATTCCAGGGCCAACCGGCTGAACGGTGCCACCACCACAAAGCCGATGACGCCGATCAGGCCGCCGACAAATGAAGCGAGTGCGGCAATGACTAGGGCGGGACCGCCGCGTCCTTTTTTGGCCATTTGGTAGCCGTCCAAGGTCGTGGCAATCGAGGAGGCTTCGCCGGGAATCCGCAGCAGCACCGCCGTCGTGGTTCCGCCATAGGCCGCGCCATAGAGGATGGCGGCCAGCATGATGATGGCCGAGGTCGCGTCCAGTCCGAACGTCACCGGGATAAGCAGTGACACGGCGGCAGCCGGGCCAAAGCCCGGCAGTACGCCCACCAGCATGCCTAAAACACAGCCCAGCAGCGCGAACAGGAGATGCTCGGGGGTGAAAACGGTGGCCAAGCCACCGAGGAGCTGATCAAATCCCATGGCTACAGCCCCAGTCCTGCGAGGAATTCGATGCTGGCCGTGGGCAGCGCTGTTCCCAGCCAAACCTCAAAGACCAGACGGGAGGCCAGCGCAGCACCCACCGCAACCACGGCCGCAACCCAGAGTTTCCGCTTGCTAACGAAGAACAGGATGGTTCCCAGCATCAGCGTCATCACGATGGTGTAGCCCAGGAGGGGGAGCAGCAAGGCGGCCAGGAGGATGGCGCCGGCGATGATTCCCAAGCGTGCCCAACCTTGCCGGTCCGGGAAATCCGGCGCATCGGGTTCGTCGCTGTTGTCATCGTCGAGCAGGGACACAAGGGCGGATTCCGCCTCGTGGTGGGGCGGCAACGACTCGACGGTGTCGCTGGTGACAGGTGCCGGGACGGAGGCGCGGCGTGCCGCCACCAGCTGGAGGGCCCACAGGACGCCGGCCAGCGCCATCAGCGCCCCGGCCACTGCAGGAAAGAACCCGGCCCCCACGCCGGAGGTGTTCGTCAGCCCGTAACCGGCGCCGACCATAGTCATGGCCAGCCCTCCGGCGACGGCCGCTGCGGCCACCGTCCATTCAAGCGCAACAGGTGCGTTGAGGGTTTGCATCTTCGTTGTCCGCCTCTCTGCGGCAAAGTGGAGAAAATTGGGAAGGCAGGATTGGTATTCAACCGTACTTGCAATCTTGCACAGGATTGCATGTCCATGAGAGAGTGTCAAGCATCACAGTTTTTCCAAGCGGGATCTCAAAGGAGAGCCAGAGTGAGTTTCAAAGCAGTAGTGGCCAGCAGCACGGTCCGGCTCAGCGCCTCCGAAGAGCGCGTTATGAACGTCCTCATGGGCGATGACATGTCCGGGATCCCTGCCGCAGAGGTCGCGGAGCGCGCCAACACGCATGAGTCCACAGTGGTTCGACTAGCAAAGAAGCTGGGCTATCGCGGCTACCCGGACCTGCGGAACGACCTGCGCACAGATGAGTCCAAGGCGGAGGACCAGCAGGTCAACATCATGCGCGCGGAGTCCGGCTATGACTTGTCCGCATTCGTGGCAGACGAAATTCGCGCGTTGAAGAGGTTGCCGCACTTTGTTTCCCAGGAAGACCTGGACGCCGCTGCCCGGACCCTTCACCAGTCCCGAACCGTCTATCTCTTCTCCCGCGACGACGAAAAACCCACCCGGGATCTGCTGGCCCGGCGGTTGCGCCGGCTGGGGCTCACAATCGTAACGCTGGGAACCACACCCAAGGACCTGGCTGAACGCTTCATCAGCTTCGACGAGACCAGCACCCTCATCGCCCTCGCTCTGCGCGAGGCACCCGGCCAGTTGCCCACCCTCGTGTCCGAGGCCGCCCGGCGCGGCGGCAAGAGCATCCTGATCTCAGATGTTCCGGGCTACCGCTTCCGCCCCAGCCCCGACCACCTCATTACTGCCCGCCGGGGCGATGACACTGAGTACCGGACACAGGTTATTCCCGTGGTGCTCGCGTACGCCCTGCAGTTGGCAATTTTCCACCTGGACCCGGCGCGATACAAAGCCGCCCGTGACGGCATTGATGACTTGACCAGGCTGCTCGGTGGTGCGGACGAAATTCCGCTTCGGGCGTGACCTTCCGGTGGCGGAGGGCGCTCAGTGCGCAGGCCGTCCTGGCCCAAGCCTCGTGGGTAGGAATCAGGCTCATCATCGGGTACCGGGCACTGTCCGAGGGCGCCGACCCCGTCTTCCTCGGCCTGCTCGCGTCCAGCTTCGCGCTGCCCGCGCTTTTGACTGCCCTGCCCGCCGGCAGGTTGGCGGACAGACTCGGTGGCACCGCTATGGCCTTCGCCGGGCTGCTGATTGCTGCGGCCGGAACCGCGACAATGCTCGCCGTCCGCGGACTACCCGTCCTGCTGGCTGCCAGCGCCCTCATCGGGCTGGGCCACCTGCTGGTGATGGTGGGCCAACAGGCCTTTGTGGCACACGTCAGCACCAGCGGTTCAACTGACAGCGCCTTCGGCACGCTGACCGCGGCCGCTTCCATCGGCCAGCTCATCGGCCCGCCCGCGGTAACCCTCGCCGCCTCCCTCGGCGTCCCGGCGGGGGAGCAGCCGGACACCACCCTCGGACTCCTGGTCTGCCTGGCGTTCAGCGCCCTGGCCACACCTGCCTACTTCTTCCTCCGCCGCACGGACGCAGGGCTCCGCAAGGGCCGACATAAAACGGCCGCTGAGCCCGTCCGCATCGCCGGCGTCCTCAAGGCCCCCGGACTCTGGCGCTCACTGGTTGTCAGCGGGGCCGTGTTGGTGACGGTGGACCTGATGTACGCGTTTGTCCCCGTCTGGGCCACACAACAGAACGTCAGTGCCGCCGTCGTCGGGATGCTCCTGGCCCTCCGCGCCGCCGTCTCCGTGGCGAGCAGGGTAGGCCTGACCCAGCTGATCGGGCGCTTCGGACGCAAGGCGATGCTGATTGTATCCATTGGCGCGGCCGTACTGTCACTGACGGCCCTGCCGCTGGTCGGTCCGTTTGGTGCGATCGCGGTGATGATCGGGCTCGGCATGGGACTCGGCATCCCGCAGCCGCTCACCATGGCCTGGGTGGTGTCGCTGACGGCCTCTTCGAGCCACGGCGCGGTCCTTGGCCTGCGGATGACGGTCAACCGGTTGGCTCAAATCACGCTGCCCATCGCCGTCGGCTCCTTTGCCGCCCCCTTGGGGGTGCTCGGGATATTCTGGGCCAATGCCGCGCTGTTGGTGGGAGCGATTGTGGTGGTCGCAGGTGCTGACGCTGGGCTAGCCTCACAGCCTGACGAATAAGCGAGCCGGTCAACTCTCACCATGTTGAACAAGCTGGGATGAGTCTGTTGAACCTGGCTGGCCAGTTCTGAGCCCCGGAATTCCGGGAGAAAAGGGCAGGGAACAGAGGTTACGCCCACACCCGTTGGCGGGACTCACGCGCCGATTCAGACCGCCGATTATGGACCTTCCGTCAACCTGCCTCGGACGGACAAAACATGTGTTTTGCTGATCACAGGGCCGGCACTGGGCGACTTTGATCCGTCCATGGCTGGGGTCAATCGGGGCGTTCTTCCCTGACCAAAACTCGCAGCACGAATTTCAACGCCAAGCACCGGTCATCAGGGCTTAGGCCCCCGTCGCTTCCCCACATAACCAAGGTGTGGGACAGCTGAGTGCTGCGGGGACCTCAAGCGATTGATTGGCCGAGGGCAGACAATTATCGTTGGCGCCCGTTGGACGATTCGTACTCCTGAATCTCAGTCCGTTGCTTCCTTGTTAGTACGTTACCGACGAGAGCGGGTGTCCCTATTGGGCCGGATACTTCCCTTGATTCCCTCGAGGTCGCACAAGGGGTGCTGCTGTTTTTCCCCGGCTAGGGTGAACCTGGAGGGATGCCGGCACCTCTGTGCTGTTCAGCGGCCAGCCTACGAGGGTCTTGGGCCGGGGCGCTGCGTAGGTCCGGACTTTGGATGTGGACAGCCGCATGCGGACCAGAGATTCGGCGATCGCCACAGCTGATGCCACTCCATCCACCACCGGCACACCCGCGCGCTGCCGAATCTGTTCATCCAGACCGGCCATTCCGCCGCACCCGAGCACAATCACCTCGGCCTTATCCTGGGTTACGGCAAGCATGGCTTGGTTGATGATGGCCTCCACTGCGCGTTCCGGTTCCTCCTCGAGTTCCAGGACGGCCATGCCGCTGGCCCGAACCGAGGCGCAGCGAGCGTCCAGGCCCGCCAGCTTGAGCCGGTCCTCGATGAGCGGGACGGTCCGGTCCAGGGTGGTGACCACCGAGTACTTGTGGCCCAGGAACATCGCGGTGCTGGCCGCCGCCTCGGTGATGTCCACCACCGGAACGTCCAGCAGTTCCTGCAGCCCCTCGCGTCCGTGCTCGCCATAACCGGCCTGGACGACGGCATCGAACGGCTCACGGTAGTGCGTCACCGCGTCCATCACGGCGATGGCGGCAAGGTAGCTCTCGAAGTTGCCTTCACAGGAGTCGGCACCAAATCGCGGCGTTATCCCCACAATTTCCGTTCCGGGGGCCGCAATGCTGCGTGCCTGCGCAGCAACTGAGTTGGTCATGGACTCGGTGGTGTTGACGTTCGCGACGAGAATGCGCATTGCGGTTCCTTGGTCATTGTTCGAGGGCAGTATGAGCGGGTGGCGCGTACTGCCCCCGAGCGGTTTTAGGGGTACGGCTTGACGGGTGCTGGTGACGGGCGATGGTCTCGCCCGCGGTGGTTTTCGAGCTGCCGTGCGCGGTCCGCCATAAAGAGGGTTCGTAGAGGAGTCAAATTCAACATGGCAGGCTGACGATAAACGCCTCCCGAAGAGACTTCAGGAGGCGTTTATCTATGCTTAGTCCCACTGCTGCCAGTTGGTTAGAGGGCTGCGGAAACAGCGCGGCCGTCACTGAGAGTGCCGTTAGCGGCAGCGTCACCGGACAGGTCAACCTTGATCATCGGTGCTTGGCGTTCCAATGCCCAGAAGATGACGTAACCCAGAGCGCAGCCCAGGAACCAGCTGTAGTTGCCGATCCATGTCGCATTTACCGTGGTGGTGCCAGTGTCCAGCAGGATCTTAGGAATCAGGACCGAGGCAATGGATATTGCCCCGCTGATCGCCACGGCTTTCACTGCGTTCGGGTTGTAGCCGTTGCGGAACCAGTACCTGCCTGTCGGCTTCATGGTGTACATATCATCGACCCACACCTTTTGCTTGCTGACGAGGTAGTACCCGGCGATGAGGATGCCGAACAGTGGGCCGATCAGTGCACCCAGGACCCCCAGCGTGTAGTGGATGGCGTCGTTGTTGGAGTACCAGTTCCAGGGCGTGAGGATCACGGACCCGACGGCGGCGATCATGCCGCCGGCCCGCCAGCTGATTTTCTGTGGGCTGACGTTGGAGAAATCGAAAGCCGGGGAAATGAAGTTGGCGACAATATTGATGCCTACGGTAGCGATGACGAACGTGAGGCCACCAAGCAGCACGGCAAACACTGTGTCGATTTCCTGGACAGTCTTAACCGGATCGGTGATGAGGCGTCCGAACACGGGGATGGTGGCTGATGCCGTGATGACGGTCAGCAGGGAAAAGAAAAGGAAGTTCACGGGAAGGCCCAGGAAATTGCCCTTTTTGACCGCTTTGTAGCTCTTGCCGTAACGGGCAAAATCTCCGAAATTCAGCATCGGGCCGGAGAAGTAGGACACCACCAGGGCGATGGCCGATATCATCACCGGGATAGAGGCTGCGAAGTCCAGTGGCTCACCACTGGAAAGGTTGAGGCTGATGTTGCCGATGCCGGCTTCGGAAACAAGGTAGATGGCCAGGATCAGCATCACGACGTAGACGGCGGGACCGGCGAAGTCGATGAACTTGCGGATGCTTTCCATGCCGTTCCAGAAGAGCGCAGCCTGTGCCACCCAGAGGATGCCGTAGCAAATCCATCCCAGGGCGGAAAGTCCTAGGAAACCGTTCTGTTCGACGTCGTACAGGGGCGCCATAGCGGGGAAGAATTTAAGGAAGACGATTACCAGGGCCTCGGAGGCCAGGAAGGTCTGGACGCCGTACCAGGCGACGGCGATCAGGCCACGGATGATTGCAGGGATGTTCGCACCCTTCACCCCAAAAACGGCCCGGTTGATGACTGGGTACGGGACGCCTGTGAGCTGGCTTGGCTTGGCTACAAGATTACAGAAAATGTTGACGATGATGATCCCGACCAGGAGCGCCACGAGAACCTGCCAGCTGGCAAGACCAAGGGCGAAGAGGCTGCCGGCCGTGACATAGCCGCCGATGCTGTGTACATCCGACATCCAGAACGCGAACAGGTTGTAACTGGTCCAGCGCTGGTTTTTCAGCGGAGCGAGGTCTTCATTGCTAAGTCGGGGATCATAGGTGGGATCGTCGGCTGAAACAGGAGTTTGCAGCTGTGGTGCGGCCGTTGCTGGTTCTGACATGAGTTCCTAAGGATGATCAGGGACAGCCGCCGGTCCGGCTGTTTCATAAGATCAATTAGATGGAACTGATGTTTCAAAGCTGTTTCGGCTGCAACACGTTCTCTTTACTTCTTACTCGCTGGATTTCGCTTTTAGCTCATCCTTCGATTTCGCCTAGAGAATCGAACATGCCGGAGACGTCCCTCACCCGATCGCGGCCTGCCCTTCCCAGCGAGTTGAGGACGCCGTTGGCGAGAACGCCGATTAGGCTCATGGCAGCGCCATAGCTGTCGAATGCATACGCGCCGTCGATGGGGCATTCAATCCAAATGCTTGCATCCGAAGCGAGACGCCGGGCGCTCGAGTCGCCAATGAGGACAGTGCTTGCACCGGTAGCTGACGCCGCTTGGAGGATTCCCCGGAAGCCCGCCGGACGGCGTCGGAAACCGAAGAGGACCACCACGTCATCCTTGCCCAGTCCGGCCAGCTCCTCACCAAGGCTTTGGCCGGGCTGGGGTGCCACATTAACCGAAGGACGGCATTGGAGCAGTTGCTGCCGAAGGTGGAGGGCCAGTGGAAAGCTATTGCGGAAGCCGAGCAGGAGGACTGTCGGGGCAACGGCAAGCGCGGTCGTGGTGGCAGCCAGCCGTTCCTCATCGAGGGATGCACCGAGCCGGCGGAGGTTGTCCTGTTCCTGGACGAGGTGGGCAGCCAGGCCAGAGTCGGAAAGTTGGGGCCCCAAGGGCATGCCGCTTGAACGGACTAAGCGCGCGTGCTCCTTAACCTCGTTAAAATCGGAAAAGCCCAGCCGCCGGAACAGCCGGCTCATAGTGGCCTTGGACACGCCGCTGAGGTGGGCGAGTTCCACAGCGTTATATACGGCAATGTCGCCCAGCCTGTCCAACAGGGTATCCGCCGCTTTCTGTTCCTGCGGGCTCAACTCGGCATAGTGCTGTTCTATCCGCTCATCAATCCTCACGAATTAACCGTCTCATGACCCACCGCTACCTTAGAATCACGAGGACCGAGGGTTGCCTTTGTCCCTGCGGGCAACTCCCCGCGTGTTCTTGTGTTCACTAGCTCTGATTTCCTAAATCCTCCGTCGCAGGATGAATTGAGGAGTGCCACGCCCCGCCCGTTAGCACGTATTTCACCTACGTGCAGTGCTGTTGGGTAGAAACCTCAGCAACGCCGTCCCCAGCCGGCGAGGACGACGACGATACAGTCCTCCCAGCAACTTCGATCAAGGCTGTCCATAGGCATTGCGCCGATTGCATCGAAAATGACCGGTGTGCGGCGAGTGCGCGGGGAGTGCCTGACTACATCGTGCGGGTCGGCGTCGTGGATGGCTACGAGTACTTACGTTCCAACAGAAAATGACGAAACTGCCCGGCATCAACCACACCTCTCGCATCCCATGATGAACTCCCCCGAGAGTATGGATCCGGCACCGGGCGGAAACTTCCAATACGGACTAGTTCAGTGAGCACTCGCGTCCGGCAAGCGCTCACAACTCGCTCGGCCCTCAATGAGCGCCTCTCCTGCCCGACAGACATGGATCTTTAGCTTTTGATGCGTTGGCGGTAATGCCGCGGGGTTTCTCCCATATCGTTCAGGAAGTGCCGGTTGAAGTTGGACAGGTTGGTGAAGCCGACTTCGTAGCAGATGTCCGAGATGGGCTTATCGCTGGTCTCCAGCAGGCGCCGGGCGTGGGCCAAACGCAGCTTGCGCACCAGGTCACTAAAGTTCTGGCCGGTGGCGCGTCGAAAGTACTTCGAAAAAGTGGCTTCTTGCATTCCGACCATCTCCGCGGCCTCGGATAGCTTGACGCTGCCTGCGTGGTTGCTGAACACGTACTCCAAGACGAGGTCCACCACCGCGGCAGCCCGCCCATCGAGCTGGGGTCTGAACCATTCCTCGGCCAGGTAGCGGCGATCTTCCTCGGGGGCCCGAGTCAGGACCCGGAACAGGGCGAAGAGGTGCTGCAGACGTTCCAGACCGGTGGAGATACCCATGGCCTCGATAGCTGTTGCCGCTTCCTGGGCCGAACGCCCTAAAAATTCGATGCCCCGCGCGGACTGCTCCAACAGCGGCTTCACCTCCGCCATCTCGGGAACCAGGGAAGCCGCCTGATCCACCCAACTTGCCTCGAACTGGATGACGGCGTCCCGGTTCTCCAGTACTTCGCCGGGCTCCAGGTCACTAACCCAGTCGTGCGGCAGACCCGACCCGACCAGGGAGACGTGGCCCGCCTCGAAGGTACCGATGTGGTCTCCCACGATGAACTTCCCCGTGCCCTTGCGGATGAGGTGAATCTCGTACTCCGGGTGGTAATTCCATCGCGCTACAGGGCTGGGATAGCTGTGCTGATGCCACCGGACGGAGTGGTTGGGGTCGGGCGGTATAACCTCCCTGTTGGCCCGAAGGCCCAAAAGCCTCTCGGCCAAGCGGGCCGTAGCTCCATCGGTGGCAGCCATCGTCTTCTCCGGTCAGTCAGGTCTTGGGAAATATGGGCAACGTTGTTACGCCCTTACTCAGACTAATGGCTGCCACCAGTCCATTGGGGTGTCAGATTTGTATCAGAAGTCGGAAACTACGGCGCTAGTGTGCCCTACGCCACCGGCCTAATCTTGAAAGACATCAGCGGGGCCCCAGCTCTCAGAGTCTGTGCCCGCTTCAGTTTCCTTTCCTGGCAAAGCAGCCGGCGAGGGTAACTGTGCACCCCATGAAGAACAAAGGAGTCCTTAATGCGCTCAAAAATGCGCGCTGCCTCGCTGGCCGCCGGTGCCCTGTGCATCGCCCTGTCCGCGTCGGCTTGTTCCGGCGCCGGCGGCGGCGGCGGCACTGCCGGTGACCAGAACAGCATCAATGTCCTGATGGTGAACAACCCCCAGATGGAGGACCTGCAGAAGCTCACCGCCGATAACTTCACCAAGGAAACCGGCATCGCGGTCAATTACACGATCCTGCCGGAGAACGACGTTCGCGCGAAGATCAGCCAAGAGTTTTCCAGCCAGGCGGGCCAGTACGACGTAGCTTCCCTGTCTAACTATGAGATCCCGTTCTACTCCGCCAATAAATGGCTGGCGCCGCTGGACAGCGTGGCGAACGACCCCGAGTTCAATCAGAACGACATCCTGCCCGCCTACACCGCCTCCCTCACCGGCGAGGATGGAAAGCTCTACGGCGAACCGTTCTACGGCGAGTCTTCCTTCCTGATGTACCGCAAGGACATCCTGGAGGCCAAGGGCTTGACGATGCCGGAGAAGCCCACCTGGGACCAGGTGGCTGAAATCGCAGCCCAGGCTGACGGCGCAGAGCCGGGCATGAAGGGCATCTGCCTTCGCGGACAGCCCGGTTGGGGCCAGGTCTTCGCCCCGCTGACCACCGTGGTCAACACCTTCGGCGGCACCTGGTTCGACAAGGACTGGAACGCCCAGGTCAACTCCCCGGAATTCGTCGAGGCAACGAAGTTCTATGTAGACCTGGTGAAGAAGCACGGTGAGGCCGGCGCCGCCCAGGCCGGGTTCACCGAGTGCTTGAACAACATGAGCCAGAGCAAGGTGGCCATGTGGTACGACGCCACCTCCGCAGCCGGTGCACTGGAAGCCGAAGGTTCACCGGTGAAGGGAAAGATTGGCTATGCCCAGGCTCCCGTGAAAGAAACGGATTCCTCCGGTTGGCTCTGGACCTGGTCCTGGGGCGTGCAAGCGGCGTCTAAGAAGCAGGATGCTGCGGGCAAGTTCATTGCCTGGGCCAGCTCGAAGAAGTATGAGGAACTGGTGGCCTCGAAGCTGGGTTGGGCCAAGGTTCCGTCCGGCAAGCGCATCTCCACCTACGAGAACGCCGAGTTCCAGAAGGCCGCACCGTTCTTTGAAGCTGAGCGCTCTGCCATTGAGAACGCGGACCCGAAGAACCCCGGCGTTCAGGAACGTCCTGTTGTGGGGATCCAGTTTGTCGGTATCCCTGAGTTCGCCGACCTTGGAACCACTGTTTCCCAGGGCGTAAGCTCCGCCATCGCCGGGCAGGGCTCTGTAGAGGACGCGCTGGCCAAGGGCCAGGAAGCGGCGCAAAAAATCGGCGACAAGTACAAGAAGTAACCACCCACCACTGGTTCTGTGGCCCGCCTGACGGCGGGCCACAGAACCGCAGGAGAACATCATGAGCACCGCAACAGCGCGCGCCGCCCATAAAGGACACAGCGCCCCTAAACCTTCCAAAGACGCCAGGGCCCGTGAACGCTCCACGGCGTGGGCACGGCGCGCGCCGCTGCTGCCGGCCCTGATCTTCCTCATCATCGTCACCCAGCTTCCTTTCGCTGCGACCCTGATCATTTCCTTCATGAACTGGAACAGCCTGCGCCCGGACCAGACGGGTTTCGCCGGCTTCAGTAACTACGTGGAGGTCCTCACCAACGCCGACCTGCGCCAGGCGATCTTCACCACCATCGTCCTGACCGTCTCTGTAGTCCTGGCCAGCCTGGTCATCGGATTGGTCCTGGCACTGCTGCTGGATAAGAAGTTCATTGGCCGCGGCCTGGCCCGGACCCTGTTGATCGCACCATTCCTGGTCGTGCCGGTGGCGGCGGCACTGGTGTGGAAGCACGCCCTGCTGAACCCGACATACGGGCTGATCAACGGAACCCTGACCTGGATCTGGTCCCTCTTCGGCAGTGACACTCCGCCCCAGCCGGACCTCCTCTCCCAAGCCCCACTGATGGCCGTCATCCTGTCCCTCGTCTGGCAGTGGACTCCGTTTATGATGCTCATCCTTCTTGCCGGCCTGCAGTCCCGGCCCATGGATACCGTGGAAGCGGCGCAGATGGACGGCGCCAGCCCGTGGGAGATATTCACCCACCTGACCCTGCCGCACCTTCGCCAGTACCTGGAACTCGGCGGCCTGCTCGGAGCCATCTACATCGTGCAGAACTTTGACGCCGTGTTCACCCTCACCTCCGGTGGCCTGGGCACCGCGAACCTGCCCTACTCGATCTACCAGACCTTCTACTTCGCCAACGAATACGGCCTGGCCTCAGCTACCGGCGTCGTGGTCGTCATCGGCACTATCATCGTGGCGACCTTCGCGCTGCGCACCGTTTTCTCGCTCTTCAAGAAGGAGGCAGCACGATGAGCACAACGACTCCTGCCGCACCCCGCAACACACCTCCCGGCCCTACCGCTTTGAACACCGGATCCCGACGCCGTGGCCTCGAGTGGTTCGGCTTTAAGATGTCCGGCCGGGGCAAGTCACGGATGGACCCGACCCGGAACAACACCGCCGCCGGTATCGCCGCGTGGCTGTTGGCCCTGCTGTTTGTTGCCCCGGTCCTGTGGATGGTCCTGACGTCCTTCCACGCCGAAACAGACGCCGCGACCAACCCGCCCTCGGTCTTCGCGCCCCTGACGCTGGACGCCTACGCACAGTTCTTCGGCGCCAGCTCCGGGGTGAGCCCCTGGCCGCCGTTGATTAACTCGGCCACCGCTTCGGTCCTGTCCACGGTCTTGGTGCTGGTCCTGGCCATCCCGGCCGCTTACGCGCTGTCGATCCGGCCGATCAAAAAGTGGACAGATGTCATGTTCTTCTTCCTGTCCACGAAAATGCTGCCCATCGTAGCCGCCGTCCTGCCGCTGTTCCTGTTCGCCAAGACCATCGGCGGCCTGGACAACATTTGGTTCCTGATCCTGATGTACACCTCGATGAACCTGCCCATCGCGGTCTGGATGATGCGCTCATTCCTCGCCGAAGTGCCGGTGGAGATGCTCGAAGCCTCCCAAATCGACGGAGCCGGTCTCCTGTTGACCCTCCGCGCTGTGGTTGCTCCCGTCGCGATGCCCGGTATCGCCGCCACCGCCCTCATATGCTTCATCTTCAGCTGGAACGAACTACTTCTGGCCCGGGTCCTGACCGGCGTCATGGCCGGCACCGCCCCAGTCTTTTTGACTGGCTTCGTCTCCAGCCAGGGCCTGTTCCTGGCGAAGGTGTGCGCAGCCGCCGTCGTGATCTCGCTGCCGGTGCTGTTCGCAGGGTTCGCCGCCCAAGACAAACTCGTCCAGGGCCTCTCGCTCGGCGCCGTGAAATAGCCCGCCGGTTCCCCATCAAAACTTTTTCGAGGATTCTTTCGATGACAACAACAACCACCCAGTCAGCTGCTACCGGTTCCGAACTGCCCGCCACCATGCGCGCCAGCATCCTGAAAAGCCAGGGCGACATGGCCATGGAAACCCTGCCCCTCCCGCAGCTCGACGCCGACCAGGTCCTCGTGCAGGTCGCAGCCGTCGGTGTCTGCGGCAGCGACGTTCACTACTACGAGCACGGCAGGATCGGCCCCTACGTGGTGGACCACCCGTTGATCCTGGGCCACGAACTCTCGGGCAGGATCGCCGCTGTCGGCAGCGCCATTGACCCGTCCCGTGTTGGCCAGCGCGTCGCCGTCGAACCACAGCGCCCCTGCCGCAAGTGCAAGCAGTGCAAGGCCGGACGGTACAACCTCTGCCCGGACATCGAGTTTTACGCCACCCCGCCGATCGACGGTGCCTTCGCCGAATACGTCACCATCCAGTCCGATTTCGCCTACGACATCCCGGACAGCGTCAGCGACGAGGCAGCCGCCCTCATTGAGCCGCTCTCCGTGGGTCTTTGGGCCTGCGAACGTGCCGAGATCCGCCCCGGGAGCCGGGTGCTGATCGCCGGGGCCGGACCCATCGGCATCATCGCCGCCCAGGCAGCCCGCGCCTTCGGCGCCACCGAAATCTACATCAGCGACATCGCTGAGGACCGCCTCGCGTTCGCCCTCGAACACGGCGCTACGCACGCGCTCAACGCCAGGACCGACAGTGTCGAAGGGCTCGACGTCGACGCGTTCATCGACGCGTCCGGCGCACCACAGGCGGTCCGGTCAGGGATCAAGGCCGTTGCCCCGGCCGGCAGGGTGATCCTGGTCGGGCTCGGCGCGGATGATGTCGAGCTGCCGGTTTCCTACATCCAAAACCGCGAGATCTGGCTTTCCGGAGTGTTCCGCTACACCAACACCTGGCCGCTGGCCATTCAGCTCATCGCTGACGGCAAAGTGGACCTGGACATCCTGGTCACCGGCAAGTTCGCCCTCACCGAATCCGAGGATGCGCTCAAGGCGGGCAAGCAGCCGGGCCAGCTAAAAGCTGTGGTGTACCCGGGCCGCTAGTCTCTGCCATTACCCGCGTTTAGCAATCACCTGCAAGGAAGCAGCCATGCCAGCACTACAATACGGTTCCGTGGCGGACCCCACAGCGGGCGCACTGGTCACCGTCATTGGCGAGTCACTCGTTGACATCATTGAAGACCCTCGCCAGGAAACCAAGCGTCAGGCACATCCGGGCGGCAGTCCCCTTAACGTCGCCGTCGGATGTGCGCGCCTGGACCTCGGAACCACGCTCGTCACGCATTTCGCTGACGACCCTTATGGGCAGCTAATCTCTGACCATCTGCGCAGCAACGGCGTTGGGGCCCTGGTGGGCGGTTCCCTCCCCACCTCAACCGCACTGGCGTTGTTGGATCCCGAGGGGGCGGCCCACTACGAATTTTCCATCAACTGGGACATCAACGGGGCGTCCATTCCTGCCCTGGCGGCGGTGGAGAGTTCGCGTCACGTCCACACCGGGTCCATTGCGACCGTTCTGGCGCCGGGCAACGTAGCGGTGCGCGGCTTGGTGGAGGCTGCCCGCACGCACTCCACGATTAGCTTTGACCCCAACTGCCGGCCAGGCATCAGCCGCGACGCCGCCGGGGACAGGCGCCAGGCAGAGGACTTTGTGGCCGCCAGCGATATCGTCAAGGCCAGTGACGAGGACTTGCGTTGGCTCTATCCGGACAGGACGGTGGAGGAGTCGATGGCAGCCTGGCTAGAGCTCGGACCTGCCCTGGTGGCGCTGACCCGCGGTGCGGACGGGCCGGTGATCCTGACCCGGCAAGGGCGTGTGGACATCCCGGGGGAGCAAGTCACCGTAGCGGACACGGTGGGGGCAGGTGACTCCTTCATGGCAGCGCTCATTTCCGGACTCGCGCAGCTGAACCTGCTTGGCGCTGCCGCCCGGCCGCGCCTGCAGGACCTGGGCCAGGAAGAACTGCACGCCCTTGCCACATACGCCAACCAGGCCGCCGCCATCACCTGCTCCCGGCCCGGCGCAAACCCACCCATCTCATCCGAGCTGGGTTCGTTATCCGGCACCCTCACCGCATAGGAAAGTTGACCCATGCCTGCCCTCGAGCCCCGTGTCCTCGCCGAACTGCCAGATTCCCTGGCGGTCCCGTCCTATGACCGGAAGTCCCTGACCGCGGGAATCGTCCACTTTGGCGTCGGCGGCTTTCATCGCGCGCACCAAGCCATGTACCTGGACCGGCTGATGAACACCGGGCAGGCCTACGACTGGGCTATCTGCGGCGTAGGGGTCCTGCCTGGCGACGCCCGGATGAAGCAGGTCATGGACAGCCAGGACTGCCTCTTCACCTTGGTGGTGAAGAACCCGGACGGAACCCGGGAAGGGCGGGTCATCGGCTCGATCATCGAGTACCTGTTCGCCCCCGATGACCCTGAGGCCGTCATTGAGAAGATGGCCTCCGACGCCGTCCGGATCGTTTCACTGACCGTCACTGAGGGCGGCTACAACTTCCACCACGTCACCGGGGAGTTCGACGCCGACAATCCTGATGTGGTTCACGACCTCGAACCGGGGGCCGCACCCCGAACATCCTTTGGCCTGATCACCGAAGCCCTGTCCCGTCGTCGTGCGCGCGGACTGGCTCCCTTCACTGTGATGTCGTGCGACAACATCCAGGGCAACGGTGACGTGGCCCGGAAGATGTTCACTGCATTCGCCACCCTCAAAGACCCAAGCCTCGGCTCGTGGGTCACCGAAAACGTCCCTTTTCCCAACTCCATGGTGGACCGGATCACGCCTGTGACCACCGACGCCGACCGCGCAACGATCGCCGAGGAGTTCGAGGTGGAGGATGCCTGGCCGGTGGTATGTGAGCCGTTCGAACAGTGGGTCCTGGAGGACAACTTCAGCCTCGGGCGCCCTCCCTTCGAGGATGCCGGGGTCCAGCTCGTCGAGGACGTTGAACCGTACGAGCTGATGAAGCTCCGTCTGCTCAACGCCAGTCACCAGGGCATGTGCTACTTCGGCTACCTGGCCGGCTACCGCTACGCCCACGAAGTCGCCCAAGACCCGCTCTTCGCGCAGTTCCTGCTCGACTACATGGACAAAGAAGCCACCCCAACCCTAGAACCGGCCCCGGGCATAGACCTGACCACTTACAAGCACACCCTGATCGAGCGGTTTTCCAACGAACACGTCCGTGACACTCTTGCCCGGCTCTGTGCCGAAAGCTCGGACCGCATCCCAAAGTGGCTGACGCCGGTCATCCGCATCAACCTCGAACGCGGCGGACAGATCCACCGCTCGGCCGCGATTGTCGCCAGCTGGGCACGCTACGCCGAAGGTGTCGACGAGCAGGGAAACGCGGTTGACGTCGTTGACCGTCTCAGGGACAAATTGATGACCGCCGCAGCGCGGCAGCGTGAAGAACCGCTTGCCTTCATCTCTGACCGGGACCTTTTTGGTGACCTCGTCGACGACGAACGCTTCGTGCGCGCATTCAGGACGGCCTTGGATGACCTCCACGCCGTCGGCGCCAGGGCTGCATTGACATCGTTGGTGTCAGGCCCCTGATAGAGGTCCTGCAGCCGGGAATGGAGCGACATCCGCTTATGTGCGATCGATTCTTGCCGTCCTGCGGCAGGGGCCGCTGAAGAGGTAGGGAGTCCCTATGCGCGCAACGGTTACGGGCATGCTGCCGTGGGCTTTGGCTGCCGGAGTCATCTTTGGTCTTCCCTGCTGCTTGGTGTTGCAGTTGGAAATCCATCCGGGCACAGCGTACCTAGACCACCTGCCCGGTACCTTCGCGATACTCGCCGGGGGGTTCCTTTTGATCATTCGGCCAGCACCGGAATCGGAACAGATCAACTCTTTGCCGGATGCACATGTTGACGTTTTCAGATACGCCGTTCACTCCGGGGTGCTCCCGATTGCGAGTCTTTTCAGCGACTGGAACGACGAGCTGGTCCGGATACGTAAGGTGCTGACACTGACCCTCCGCAGCTTGCCTACGGCAACGGGGGCAGTTTTGGTCATCGAGGTTTACGGCATCTTCACCTACTCCGAGGTCCAAGTCTTCTTTCTCGTAAGTGCCTTGGCCTCCACGGCGTTCAGCTTGTTCGCGTTCTCACGCTCGACTATTGCCCTCATGAATATCAACCTCATTGAGGGACGCCTCCGGGTTCAACAACACCTCCTTAGAGCCGATTGATTTGCACCACACAGGGCAGCTTCAGTTGTCCGCCTGATATGGAACAGACCCGATGAGCTCAACTAACAGATAAGGCTAGGTATGAGAAGCGCTAAAATTGTGGCTACGTTTGGCCCGGCAATTGCCAGCTACGAAAACACCCTCGCGGTGCTGGAGGCCGGTGTTGACGTCGCCCGCATGAACATGAGCCACGGTGACTACACGGTGCATGACAACACCTATGAGAACGTCCGGAAGGCAGCAGAAGAGCTGGCCAAGCCGGTGGCCATCATGGCTGACCTGCAGGGGCCCAAGATCCGCCTGGGCAGGTTCGTTGACGGCCCGCACGCCTTGGCTGTTGGTGACACGTTCAGCATTACCACGGAGGACGTTCCGGGCACCAAGGACATCTGTTCCACCACGCTGAAGAGCCTCACCGAGGATGTCAACGTGGGTGATGCCCTGCTGATCGACGACGGTAAGGTGGCGCTGCGTGCCACGGCTGTGGACGACGTCAAGGTCGTTGCTGAGGTTACAGCTGGCGGCATGGTGTCCAACAACAAGGGCATCAACCTTCCCGGTGTTGCTGTCAACGTTCCCGCGCTGAGTGAAAAGGACGAGGACGACCTCCGCTGGGCCATGCGCCGCGGTGTTGACCTGGTGGCCCTCTCGTTCGTGCGTGACGCTACCGACATCGCCCGCGTGCACGAGATCATGGACGAAGAAGGCCGCCGCGTGCCGGTCATCGCCAAGATCGAAAAGCCGCAGGCTGTTGAGCAGCTCTCCGAGATCATCGACGCCTTCGACGCCATCATGGTGGCCCGTGGCGACCTTGGCGTGGAGCTTCCGCTGGAGGAAGTGCCGATCGTCCAGAAGCGTGCCATCGAGCTGGCCCGCCGCTGGGCCAAGCCGGTCATCGTGGCAACCCAGGTCCTGGAATCCATGATCGACAACCCGCGCCCCACCCGGGCCGAAGCCTCAGACTGCGCGAACGCCGTGCTGGACGGCGCGGATGCTGTTATGCTCTCCGGCGAGACCAGCGTGGGCAAGTACCCGATCGAGACGGTCAAGGTCATGGCCCGGATCATCGAGTCCACTGAGGTCCACGGCCTCGAGCGTGTTCCCCCGCTGGGCACCAAGCCCAAGACCCGCGGCGGCGCCATCACCCGTGCCGCCGTCGAAATCGCCGACCAGCTGGACGCCAAGTACATCTGTGCTTTCACCCAGTCCGGCGACTCCGCGCGCCGCCTCTCGCGCCTGCGCCCCATCAAGCCGGTCTTCGCGTTCACTCCGGTGGAGCAGGTCTGGAACCAGCTGGCGCTGACCTGGGGCATCCAGCCGGTGCTGGTCCAGATGGTGGACCACACTGACGAGATGACAGCACAGGTCGACCGCAGCCTCCTGGAGATGGGCCTCGTGGACGACGGCGACCTGGTGGTCATTGCCGCCGGTTCCCCTCCCGGAAAGGCCGGTTCCACCAACTCCCTGAAGGTGCACAAGGTGGGCGACCTCGCCGATTCCACGCGTGTTGGCGAAGCGGCCAGCAACAAGGAAAAGCTCGGCCCGTGGCCGGAGAAGAAGAATTGAACCTCCGGCTGATTGAGTTACGGCTTCAATCGAGTCAGCAGACGCGGAAAGAAGTGCACTATGCCGCTAGTTGCGGGAATCGACAGCTCCACCCAGTCCTGTAAGGTGCTGGTCAAAGACGCGATAACGGGCAGGCTGGTCAGGCACGGGAAGGCGTCCCACCCCTCAGGCTCCGAAATCCATCCAGAGCACTGGTGGAGTGCCTTCCAGGAAGCGACTGCGGCCGCCGGGGGACTGGACGATGTCGCAGCCGTCTCCATCGCCGGGCAGCAGCACGGCATGGTTTGTCTGGACTCTTCCGGCGATGTTGTCCGCCCCGCCCTGCTGTGGGATGACACCCGCACCGCCAACGATGCCCGCGAGCTCATCCTTGAGGCCGGGGACGGCGATTTCGAAGCTGGGGCACACCACTGGGCACGAACAACGGGAACCGTCCCGGTCGCGTCGCTTACAGCGACAAAGCTGCGTTGGCTCGCCCGGCATGAACCCGAGAACGCGCGGCGCGTCGCTGCCGTCTGTCTGCCCCACGACTGGTTGTCGTGGCGACTGGCAGGTTACGGCCCCGGATCAGGCCCACGCTCGCTGGAAAAGCTTTACACCGACCGCTCGGACGCTTCCGGTACGGGTTATTTTTCTGCATCCCGTGGGGCTTATCTGGCGGATGTTCTTGAGCGCACACTCGGCCATGTTCCATCGTTGCCGACTGTCCTAGCACCACTGGAGTTCATGGGTGAAACACCTGCCGGTACCCTAATCGGCCCAGGGGCGGGCGATAACGCAGCAGCCGCGTTGGGGGTCAACGCAGCCGTTGGTGATGTCGTAATCTCTCTGGGAACTTCAGGGACAGTGTTCGCCGTCTCAGAGGTACAGGCGGCAGATGCTTCTGGCCTCGTTGCGGGCTTTGCCGATGCTACAGGAAAGTACCTTCCCCTGGTTTGCACGCTGAATGCCACGACGGTTTTCGACGTCACAGCCCAGCTCCTAGGCACCGACTTGCCCGGCCTTGGTGAGCTGGCCCTGTCAGCACCTGCCGGCTCCCACGGCCTTACCCTGATTCCCTACTTTGAGGGGGAGCGAACACCGAACCTGCCGGACGCCACAGCGTCCCTTCACGGAATGACATTAGGCAATTACACCCCCGCCAATCTTGCACGGGCGTCAATCGAGGCGATTATTTGCTCTTTGGCTGACGGCCTCGCGGCTTTGGAAGCACAGGGAGTGACAGCCCGAAAGATCATCCTCGTCGGCGGAGGTGCTAAATCGCCGGCCGTCCAGCAGATTACTGCCGATGTCCTCGGTTTATCCGTGATCGTACCCGCGCTGAGCGAATACGTCGCCGATGGTGCCGCGCGGCAAGCCGCAGCCGTTCTTCGCCGCCAATTCATCGAGTGGCCGCTGGACGCCAAGCAGGTGATGCTATCGACGTGCGGGACTGTCCAGACACCTTCCAATGTGCTCGCGCGGTACCGCGAGCAGACGAAAGCATCATACCCATCGCTCCGATAAACAGTGCCGACTGAGGGTCTGTGAACTGCCGCCATCATTATCGCATCACGCCAAAAACCGCCGACTCGCCACGAAGGGGAGTTATCGCAGCTACTTCCACTCCTGTGCCTTCAAACACCAATACCCGGCCTAATGTCTTCATTCGACGGGCGTAGGTTCTTGGGGACAACGCTTTCGTCGGCGTGGAAAGTGCCTAGCCCGGGCCCGCCCGCAGGAGCGGGCCCGGTTGGTGGAGGGTCAGTGGGCGCCGTGGTCGGTTTCGAGCAGCTGGGCCAGTTGGTTTAGCGCTACCTCTGCACCTTGGCCTTCTGAGCGGAGTACGACCTTGTCGCCGTGGCTGGCGCCCAAGCTCATCAGGGAGAGGATAGAGCTGGCGTCGCGGGCATCTTCTTCTGGTTCGCCCTCGGCAGCGATGGTAATTTCCAGGGTGTCGTACTTGGCAGCGGCCTCGGCAAATGTGGCTGCCGGCCTGGCGTGCAGTCCGACAGGGGAGGCGATGGTGGCGATGCGTTCGATCATAGCTTTTTGGTGTCCTTACAGTGTTGATAGGTGTTGGATGAGGTTACGAAGTATCGGCAAGTGGGAGCCGATGATCGGTTAGGCGCTATTGCAGCATCGCTCCGTTTGTGGCTATGACGGTGCGGTACCAATCGAACGACTTCTTCGGGTAGCGCTCCAGCGTTCCAGTGCCGTCGTCATTTCGGTCTACGTAGATAAATCCGTAGCGCTTACTCATTTGCGCCGTTGAGGCGCTGACCAAGTCGATGCATCCCCAAGTCGTATAGCCCAGCACATTCACACCGTCGGCAACCGCCTCGCGGGCCTGGACCAGGTGGTCGTTGATGTAGTCAATCCGGTAGTCATCCAGCACTGTCTTGGTGCCGTTGGCCTCGACCAGCCTGTCCATCGCCCCGATCCCGTTCTCTACGATGAACAGCGGTTTCTGCCACCGCTCCCAATAGTCGTTGAGCACTACGCGCAGTCCCTGCGGATCGATCTGCCAGCCCCACTCCGAGGCTTCCAGCGTGGGGTTGGGGACGCCGCCCAGCAGGTTTCCTTTCCCTTTGAGCTTCTTGGACGGGTCCGCGGTCTCGCAGGTGCTCATGTAGTAGCTGAAGGAGACAAAGTCCACAGTGTTCTCCAGGTCTTCACGGTCCTGGGCAGTGATGTCCAGTGTGATGCCGTTTTCCCGGAAGTGCCGCAGCAGGTAGCCGGGGTACTTGCCGCGGCAGTGGATGTCCCCGAAGGCGTAGCTGGCGTGGGCGCTGTGCATCGCGGCCACGACGTCGGAGGGGTCCGGAGTGAGCGGGTACACCGGCATTGCAATGATCATGCATCCGACCTGCGCGTGGGGCATGACCTCGTGGGCCAGGCGTGTGGCCCGGGCGGAGGCCACCAGTTCGTGGTGGATGGCTTGGTAAAGATCCTGTTGGCTCAGTTCATCCTTTGGGGTGGGGATGCCCCCTGACATGAACGGGAAGTGCAGCACCGAATTGATCTCGTTAAACGTCAGCCAGTACCTTACTCTTGCGCCGTAGCGCTCGAACAGGGTGCGACAATAGCGTTCGTAATAGCCGATGAGTTTCCTTGACGTCCAGCCGTTGTAGGCCCGGGCCAAATGCAGCGGCGTCTCGTAGTGGCTGATCGTTACAAGCGGCTCGATACCGTGGCGCTCCAGCTCATCAAGGACGCGGTCGTAGAAGGCCAGTCCGTCCTCGTTGGGAATTTCCTCGTCGCCCTGGGGGAATATCCGGCTCCAGGCGATGGAGAAGCGGAAGACTTTGAAGCCCATTTCCGCGAACAAGGCGATGTCCTCGGCGTACCGGTGGTAAAAATCGATGCCGACCTGTTTGAGGTTGTCCTCGGTGGGGCTTTCAGTGGGAGACGTCTGCAGGCCGTCGGGCATAACGTCTTGAATGGACAGGCCCTTGCCGTCCTTGTCAAAGGCTCCTTCGATCTGGTTGGCGGCGATGGCGCCGCCCCACAGGAAACCCTGGGGGAAGGTCGCGGGGAAAGTGGTAGTCAAATGGTGCTCCGTCGTTCGTTTGTGCTCAATCTGGGGAATTGCTCTTAGACCTGCACGGTAATAGCCGGCTGACCCTGGGTCAGTGTCCCCTGGTCGACCGGGGTTACGCCCTTGAGCTGAGCAGCGTTGGTGACGACCACCAGGGTGGTGGAGTTGTAGCCGGCTGCGGCTACGACGTCCAGGTCGACGACGGCGAGCAAGTCCCCAGCTCGTACGTGGTCGCCGTGTGTAACCGCGGGGCTGAAACCGCGGCCCTCGAGCTGGACGGTGTTGATGCCGATGTGGACGAGCACTTCGACCCCCTCGGGGGACTTGATGCCGTAGGCATGCCCGGACTTCATCGCCGCCTTGATGGTTCCGGAGATTGGAGCGTAAACGTGGCCTTCCGCGGGAACAATTCCTAGTCCCTGACCGATTGCACCGGAAGCGAAGACCTTGTCCGGCACGCTCGCTAGTGCCACGGCCCGGCCGTTGACCGGGGCGAGAACCTCAACAGTGTCGACGACCTCGCTGACCGGGAAGGTGCCATCGGGCACCTGGGCGTCATCTGTTGGGGCGGTTGTCGAGGCAGGCTCGGTCTCTTTGAATCCAAAGAGGAAGGTGAGGGTGAAGGCGATGACGATAGCGGCTCCCGTACCAATCAGCAACAGGGGGAAGCTGCCCACCGATGAGAAGGCCGGCAGGGCCAGCATGGAAGGGAAAACGAAGGAGGAGGGAGCGCTACCGCCGGCGGCAACGACGGCACCGCCTACGGTGCCGCCTGCTATGCCGAAGTAGAAGGGCTTTTTCAATGGCAGGTTCACCCCGTAGATTGCCGGCTCAGTTATGCCGGCCAGGAACCCGGACAGGGCGGCCGGGCCGGCGACCTCACGGCGTGCGGCGTTGCGGGTACGGAAAACCACGGCCAAAGTGGCGGCGGCCTGAGCGAGCACGGCGGGAAGCAGCGGCCCCTGGATCAGGGAAAAACCTTGGGTGGCGTGCTCATTCACTATCAGTGGCAGGAAGCCCCAGTGCAGACCGAACAGGGCAAACACCTGCCAGAACCCGCCCATAATTGCACCAGCGAGCCACGGGGCGAAGCCGAAGGCGGCGCCGATGGCTGCAGAGATGCCCTGGGCGGCATAAGTGGTGACAGGGCCCACCGTCATGAGGATGAGCGGGACCATGATAAGGATGGTCAGCAGAGGCACACTGAAGTTGCGCACTGCAGCGGGGAGCATCCTGTTGAGAAAACGCTCCAAATATCCCTGCAGCCACACCGCTACAACGATCGGAATCACCGAGCTCGCATAGCTCATCATCACCACTGGCAAGCCCGCGAACGATACCAGGGCTCCTGCGGAGGCCAGTTCCACGATGGAGGGGTAGACCAGGGCACCGGCGATGGCCATAGAGGTGAATTGGTTGGTCTTGAACCGTCTCGCCGCGGTGACCGCCAGGAACAAAGGCAGGAAGTAAAACAGGGCGTCTCCCGCGGCGGCGAGAATCGTGTAGGTCTCGGACTCCGCGTTCAGCCAGTTAAACTGCGTGGCCATGCTAAGGAATGCTTTGAGCAGACCCGAAGCTGCCAGCGGCCAGATGATCGGCTGGAAAATCGAGGACACCAGGTCGATAAAGCGGTTGAAGATGTTCCCTGTCGCTGCCTCAACATTTTCGCCGGGTGCGTTTTCATCTGTCACTTTGCTGATCTTGCCCAGTTCCGCGTAGACGGAGGGGACGTTGTCACCGATGACGACCTGGTATTGGCCGCCGGCCTGCATCACGGTAATTACCCCTGGCAGCTTCTCGATAGCGGCCTTATTGGCCTTGGACTCATCCCGCAGCTTCAGACGCAAGCGGGTGGCGCAGTGGGTTGCGGTGGTGATGTTGTCCTCGCCTCCGACCTCGTGCAAAATGTCTTCGGCCAACGACCGGTAATTCACGGCAGCCATGACGGCCCTCTCTGTAGTTAGGTGAGTTTGATGACGGATTTGATCATGTCGGCTGGCTTGTTGCGTGCGGTTTCAAGGCAGCCTGCGATGGAGTCCCAGCCCTCGTAGCG